>CAZKZX010000224.1:0-3367 GCA_964557335.1 uncultured Methanomicrobia archaeon
CTGTTTTTGGAAGCTGGATGTACATTACTTACAGGATTTTCGACGCCGAAAACAAAAACTCCTATGTCTTATACGTCTGGTTTAGGTCAACCAGTTGAATACTATTAAGTGTGATGAATGGCTAAATTTCCGATTACATATAGCGAGACAGTTCCTTCTGGTCAGATTGCCGCCGTGCCTGTTCCTATGCAGGTTGATACAAGAGGCGCACAAGCGCTTGCTGGAGGAATAAGCGAACTCGGACAAGCGTTTATTAAAGTCCAGCAGGCAAATGATGCTATGGAATTATCTACTTTGCAGCGAAAGGATGAGGAGGCGCATCTTGCCAGATTTACCGCATTGCAGGGAATTGACCCGACAGATGACGAAGCGATTACAAAAGTCAACGAGGCGTTCAATAATGCGATGCAGTCGAATCGCTCAAAACGACAGACGGTAAATAACGCCCTGCAAATGAGCAGGAACGAAACAATGCCTCGATGGAACGCGCAGTTTCAGGGCGAAGTATTGCAGAGAAAGGCCAAACACGCCGTTGATTTGGGCGAAACGGAATATCATATCCGACTTGGAAATGGCGATGTGGCCGGTGCAGCGAAAATAAACGAAATGATGTATGCGACCGATTCTATTTCTAAGCCGGTTTACGAATACAGAATGACCAATCTTTTTACCGATTCCGCCCTTGAAATGGCAAACGTCGATATAAGAGAGGGAAGAATAAATCAGGCGATAGAAAATCTTACGTCTTTGAAAGATTTGAATCCTGACCAGCTTAAAATCAGAGATGAACATCTGCGTCTTGCAAAGCAAACCCAAGCAGGACAAGATGACGTTTTCGGCAAGCAGATTTTGAAGGAAATGGTGGATTCTAACAATCTAAATCCGTCCGATAAATCGGCAAAAGCGGCAGATATGAAGCAAAGAGTTCTATCTCCTACAAACGGATTATCTCTTGAGCAGTCAAGAACGCTTTTGGATAATATAGATAAATGGGGAAAGGGTGAGGACAGAACAAATAATTCTCTTGTATATACCGAATTGTTCAGAAAAGTTACACAACTCAAGAGGGGCATAGGCGCTGCCTCTCAAATGAGGCAGTCGATTCTCGAAAGTTATCCTAATCTTGACGACCAGCATTTTGAATCAATCAATAAATATCTTGATGAGACAGTAGAGGGTTGGAACGCAGATATATTAAGGCGTCTTGAAAAAGAGGCGATACCACATCTTGCTCCACGATTATCTATGCTCGAAAAGTTTATGGAGTTAGCGGCAACACCAGGCATATCAGTTCAGGAAAAAGCCAAATATGATTCATTGATTGAGAAGTTACAAGAACCGGCGAAAGTCGATGCCGACCGTTTGGCTTTATATCTCGACCAAGCGAGAAAATGGATTGGCGCAAATCCAGACGCGACGAATTTTTACGAGAACGGCAGAAAAATGCTTGGCACATTTGAGAAATACACAGACGAACAAATCAATGAAATGGAGAAAAAACTTGAGGAAAATGCCGCTATGACAACCGCTACTCCCACAGAAAAAACTTGGAAATATACTGCCATAAACAAATCAACAGGCGAAAGAATAGGAAGCGATGATTTATTAACGTGGACGCCAATAAGATAACATTGCCGAAAGGTTACGAACTTGAAGCAAGGGAACAACCTGTCGATTTGCCGACAGGTTTTTCGTTGGAAATTCCTTTTGCAAACGAACCGTCTTTTCAGGAAAATCCGCAAGAGGCAGAGAAAAAGGCACAAGCAAATCTGGCTTTATCTCAAGAATATAACATACCTATCGATATAATTGATAGCGGCCTGTTCGACGCTATGGGCAGACTAGCCGTTGACCCTCTTGAAATGCCTTCTCAGGAATATCAGGAAAAAGCAAACATAGAAAATATGAAAAAAGCAGAGGTGCTAAGAAGAAAGATTTTGGGTAATCCGGTAAGCCGCGTTGTCTGGAAAGGTCTTGGTGTTATCGGCTGGCCGTTTGAAAGAATGGAAAATCTCATTGCAGGCCCATTGAATCCTATTTCAAAGGAATCTGCAAGGCGGGCAAAACTTACCGTTGACTATGTATTTGATATTGCAAACGGAATCGAACCGAGCGATGATGCAAAAGAGGCGGTGGAAATACAAAATTTTTTCCAATACATAAGAGAACATTCAATCCCTGCGTATAAAGAGGCGGGAAAAGCGCTGATTCCTGCCGTTAAAGCCCTGAATCCCTGGTCTAAAGTTCCACAAAAAGACCTTGCCTCTTTCACCGATTGGTATAGAGGATATTGGAAGGGATGGATGAATGATTCTCCGCCTCCTGAATGGCTGGCGCAAACAGAAGGAGTAGCGGCTGGTTTTGTAGTAACACCTACTTTGGTTGGCAAAGTATTTAAGCTTGCCGGAAAACTTGGAAAAGCAACGCCTGTATTTAAGGCGATTCAGGAATATCGAATACCGGAATATCAGGCGGCAAAACAACTGACTCGGCTTGAGACGCGAGCAAAGGTTTACGATGCTGAACAATTGGGCAAGACGATTTCTCAAAATGATTTACAGGAAATTGCGCAAAAGGTCAGTGAAAAGGCAGGAACTCCAATAAGTTCATCCGCCGTCCAACAGCGTCTTGTCCAGATTGTAAAGGGAGGAATAACGGAACAACCGGCACTGTCGCAAAAAGCCACGCCAATTATTGATGAGTTCAAAAAGAACGCCGAAATCCTCAAAGAATACGGCATTTTAAGCGATTATACATATACAACCAAACTCACAAGAGTGCAAAGAGCGAGCATAACTGTCAAGATAGGCAAGGCAGAAAAAGCGATTGAACGTCTAAAAACTGCGCCGCATTATGTAGGAACGCAGGAAATATCAGGTAAATTTCCTGGTCGTGCAGAGCAAATAAAAAAATTAGAAGATTCAATACAAGCCAATCTTGACCGTCTTTATATTAACGAAATCTACGGCGGCACAAATTACTATCCGAGAATGTATCTGACAAAAGAGTCGGAGGCGGCAGGCAAAAGATTCCCGTTTTGGGGCAAGGGAAGAATCAGAGCGCCTTACGCAAAAGCAAGAGAGAAAATTCCCGTCGAAGTGCGCAAAGAAATGGGCGAAATTCTCGGAGATTATCCTGTTACGAAACGTCTTATACAGCAGAATATCGACATTGAACTTGCCAAACATTACAGGCAAATCGCACAAACAACTGGCTGGACAAGCCGTGTTGCGGCGGACGGTTTCAAGATGTTGCCCGAAGATAAGGCATACGGGGAACTTGCCGGAAAATTCGTCAAGAATGTTATTTATAACGACATAAAATACCTACAACGGGTCTAGGGCAATATAGAAGCAATTTACGATAC
>CAZKZX010000225.1:0-3324 GCA_964557335.1 uncultured Methanomicrobia archaeon
CCCAGCTTGGATATAACAAGCCGTGGAAGTCCCCGTTGTAAAACGTGTACGCGTTGTAGAGTGCCCACTTTGCATCGGAGGGAACGACTGCTTGCGAGTAGATCCGGTATGTCTGTCCAGGCAGAATGTGCACCCAGCCGAGGTCTGCGTAGGGGGACGTGAACGTTGTGGCGTTGTTGACATAGTAGCCGGTAGCTGTACCATCGAGGGCATAGCCGGGTGGGGTTGCCGTTTGAAGATAGAGTTTCGCAGTGGGCGCAACCCACGCGTCAGTGGTGCCCATGTTGGTGATGTCCCACTCAATGTACCGTGGGGCGACCGGCACGAGTTGCACGATGGCGATGGATATCAACGGTGCGGGCTCTGGGGTAATGGCCACAGTTACGACGTCACTGACCGCCGAGGCGTAGGTAGAGGTACCGGCGTAGCTGGCCTTGTAGTAGTGTATTCCTGCAGAGCTTTCACTGACCGTGAAGCTGTAATTGCCAGTTGCGTTGGTTGTCGCGTTCGTTGCACTCATCCACGTGGCATTGTCGGTGGATGTGAGGAGCGTGACAGTTTGATTAGATAATCCTGTTCCCTCAGTGGTGAGCTGTCCGCTTATCGTGAAGGCCTGCCCAACGGTTGTCGCTAACGTTGATGCAGAGGCGGTAATCGCAATAGGCTCTAAGGTAATGGCCACAGTTACGACGTCACTGACCGCCGAGGCGTAGGTAGAGGTACCGGCGTAGCTGGCCTTGTAGTAGTGTATTCCTGCAGAGCTTTCACTGACCGTGAAGCTGTAATTGCCAGTTGCGTTGGTTGTCGCGTTCGTTGCACTCATCCACGTGGCATTGTCGGTGGATGTGAGGAGCGTGACAGTTTGATTAGATAATCCTGTTCCCTCAGTGGTGAGCTGTCCGCTTATCGTGAAGGCCTGCCCAACGGTTGTAGTTGTCGTTGATGCAGAGGCGGTAATCGCAGCGGGCGTTTTAATGGTCGCAGTCACGTACGCAAACGACCAACTGTAGGTGTTGTCACCAGCGAAAACCGATGCATAGAGGTAGTTTCCTGTGACTGATTCATTGATTGAAAAGAGGTAGTCGCCAGTGGTGTTAGTCGTCGTTGACTGGTTGACTTCCCAGACCGCGGTAGTTTGATTCCACCTATACAGGTCGATTGAAGTGGCATTGAGCGGAGATCCGTCAGCGGTGAGTCGTCCGCTTATCGTGAAGTTCTGCCCCACAGAGGGGCGTGCGGGGGACACGGTGGCGCTGAGGGTTGTGGTTATCATGGTCCACGTGACCGCAATGTCATTGCTTTGACTTGGATTGTATTGAGTGGTTCCGTCGAACCTTACATGGTATTTGTAAATAACAGTGGCGGTAGTGGCGCCCGTTTCATTAAAGTTAAAGATGTACTGCCCTCCTTGATTGGTGGAGGCGCTGCTGTAATCGCTCCACGTGCCACCATTGTCAGTTGACCGGCTGAGGACGACATTCGCATTAGGAATGCCCAAACCCGTCACGCTATCGGTCAACACGCCACCTATGGTGATGTTGTGGAGCACCGGTGATGAGGTCGCTGATGAGATGGCGATGAGGTTTGTATCAGTCACTGCTGCTACTGCAGTTATGCCCACTCCGAGAACGCAGAGCACCAGTAGTGATGTTAAACATGCTGTGAGTAATTTTTTCATCTTTTTTCCCTTCTATACGGTTAGTCGCACTGCTATGCGAGCGTCGTATGAGAAACCGCCTCTCACTTTCATCGGCGTATTAAACCGACGATCAACGCAATGACGAATAGTACGATGAACACGATGAAAAGGATCTGCGCTATTGCGATCGAGAATCCGGCAATCCCTCCCAATCCGAGGAGAGCGGCGATTATTGCGATCACCAAAAAGATCACTGCCCAGTATAACAATCCTCCGAATGCCATTAAATACCTCCATTTTTGGTCATGATTGGGAAATATAAAATTATTAGGCAAAATAAAAGCGGATTTTCGCTCTTTTTTGGTAGTTATTCGCACCCGTTCTTTTGTTCAAATGCAAGCAGGGAGAGGAATCGATGTACCGAGGAGTCGAGCTCTTCAAGTGAAGGGCGCTGTATTCGTGTTAGATTCCAAAAAGAAAGGCTTAAATTTGATAGTAGCACACGTGTGGGGGGAAGGCTCAGGTTATGACACAAGGCGACGCGGTAACAAGTAGGACGGAAGCCGCTAGTATCGATGACCAAGCGAACTATGTGCCAACCGCGTACATCATTGCGTACGTTATCACGGTCTTGGCGGTCACGTGGACGTCCATCGTGCTTGCTGCTGCTGCAGGCATTAGCATCAAACTGTACGATCCCTGGCACGGAATCGTCTTCAGCAACCTGACGATGCTCATCCCGACAATCATCGCGGTTGTGTTCAACACGCTGCAACGTAAGCCCGCTCGTGTGCAGCTTCGTCCTCTCACCCGTCGCATCACCGCGAAGTCGGTCATCTTTGCCGTAGCGTTCCCGCTTGTTTTTATCTTTGGTATCGCCGCCCTTTGCCTTGCCACAGGGTTTGGTACACTAAACCCGGATGCGCTTGGTGCAGCGTTCCCAAGCATGCTTCTTTTCATTTCGATCGTCGCGACGGTAATCTTATTTCCTTTTGGATTTGGCGAAGAGTACGGCTGGCGTGCGTATCTGCTCCCCGCTCTCACTGTCCGGCACGGCATGACGCGTGCTACCGCGCTCGTCGGTCTTGTCTGGGGGTCCTGGCACTTGGCGCTATGGACCTACTCAGCGCTTGCAGGGAGCGCGTCGCCACTTGACGTTGGCATTCAGGTAGGCGTAAACATTGCGGCGGCGTTTGCCCTGTCATTCCCCTTCGCGTATTGTTACTTCCTATCGGGGAACGTCCTTCCCTGCGCCCTCCTTCATGTCCTCGTCGATAACTTCCTCATCTTTGTGTTCGGAGCGAATCATGGGCTCGTAGTAAGCGGAGACTTCATGATCTTCCAGACGATAGGATTTTTCGCGCTCATTCCTGTCTTCATTTGGCAATTTAACAGGATGGAAACGCCGTGGCTGCCAAAAAAGGAGGGAGAGACCAAACAAGCCGGCTGAGCCTACGTAGCGGCATGTGGCTACGACTAACGTGTGTCACATCTCATCCTGCCAACCTCTACCCGTTCTCAAAGCGGTTCTGTTGCAGTAATCACAGTCTCTCACGTGCATGCCGATGACAAGCTGTAACGATCTGTCACCGCGCTTGTTGCAGTGATCAGTAATGCCTGCCCCACCCCCTGACGCACGTGCTTATATGAAGCACTGCGGTTGATGATGCAGCGCGTTTTTCGAG
>CAZKZX010000226.1:0-3309 GCA_964557335.1 uncultured Methanomicrobia archaeon
CAATCGAGAGAGGAATCGACTTCAGTAAATATAAAGTGTTGTGATCGGCATCAAATAATAAAAAAAAGAAAAAAAAACGCCCAGAACGAGGTTCAGTTCATGGTTAATTATCGCACACGAGCGGTACAAATTCAATCGATCATGGAGCACAAGGGCATCGACGCGATGCTCATCGCCGGTGTAGAGAACTACTACTATATCACAGGGGACTATAGAAGACAAGCACGCATGTTATTCTATCGGGATGACGATCCAACGATCATCGTCTTTGCTCCCGAGGTAGAACAAATAAGGGAGAATACTTGGGTTGAGGATATTCGCGGATGGAATAGCGTAAAAGAACTCATGCAGCATTTCTTCTCATCAATGCGATCCCATGATCTAACGAGAGCGACAATAGGATTTGACACTCACACCGCCCCCGGCTTTGAGGTTTATCGATTTGGGAAGCTTAATCCTGATATCACCATAGTTGAAAATGACGACGTGATGAGTGAGCTTCGCATGATAAAGTCTGAAGAAGAGATCACGCGAATGAAGAAGGCGGCGCACGTTGCGGAAGTCGGTATGAAAGCCGCGATCTCATCATTAGATAGCGGCGTAACAGAAAATGATGTCGCGGCGGAAGCTGAATATGCTATGAGAAAGGCAGGGTCTGAACGGCTCGGGGCCATCACATTTGTGAACTCCGGGGAGAATTCACTTCATCTTCACGGGTTTGCAACACACCGAAAAATTGTAAGCGGGGACCCAGTAGTTGTTGATCTGCATCCCGTCGTTGATAAATATGCGTGTGATATGGCACGCACTGTCTTATGCGGAACGGAACCTAACGATCTAACTATAAAACCAGTTAACGCCAACTTTATTAAGCTTGCTGTGGCATATGATGAGGCGCAGAGAAGCGTCATCGAAGAGGTAAAACCAGGTTGGAAGGTAAAAGAGGTAACGCAATTTATGGCTGAATCAATTGCAAAGACCGACTTTAAAAAATATATCGTCCCTGGCTATATACACGGTGTTGGACTTGAGTTCGAAGAATTCCCGCATCCGAGTCATTATCCGCAACATGGAGAGATTGTATTGAAGCCCAACATGACGCTAAGTGTTGGTCACGCGATTCTAGCAGTTCCTGGCATTGGGGGATACAGAAGAGAAGATGTAGTAAGAATAACCGATAACAAAAGCGAAGTGCTCACTGCTGGGCGCGATATCCTCCGGGTACCTTTTTAAAATTTTTTATGTTTGTAAGCAAGATGCTATAGCAGCAAATTACAGATCCTAGTAGGCTTGACCCAGAATAAGTTCTAGGCACATTCTTTGCTCTATAACTGGGTTTTAGGCTTGATCGCTCGGTACGGACACTTCGAAATTTATCTTAATTATAGCAGTCGTGAGTTGTACTTTTTAGCCTTATCCAATGTAAGAGTTCTGATGCTGAGAATGATAGAGTTTTCATCTGATTTTCTTAAGATATTCAAGCCAGTTCTTTTGGGACTCAACCATCTCTGGTATTGCTTGAACAGAGTAATCACGCAACGACCCGATCTTTTCGATATCTCGAAGTTCCATCGCGGCACGAATGAGACCACAAGTTTCAATATAAAGTTCACGCGCGGTAGTTTTTGAAATATCCGCGCTTTTGATCTTCAATTCATCTTCATGTATCTTCTTTTCTATGTCACGATAGAGCTTATCTACCGCTGCTAATTCTTCTGGACTTAAGGGTTCTTTACTGATTATAATTTTCCAAATGAGCTCATGAAGCGGGATATTCTTTCCTTCTAGTTCAATCTTATCAGGGATTTCACAGCCAATAAAAATGAACAGCCGATTGAGTTTAAAGAGGAGTTTCTCGCGTTCTTGCTTAGTTAGTCCGTCTGTTCCGGACAACTCTGCTCCCCACGCTTCGTGTGACATACGTTCCTCACAGCAATAACAATATTGAATTCCCTTTTTACTATATACAACGTTATTAATAAGAGCTTGTGATTTACGCGTTTAAACTCATAACCAACTTTCCTTCAAATTCAACTAAGCATCACGTGTGCTGCAAAGCTATCTAACACACAATACATCAGACTGTGAGCCTCCTTTAAAAGTACGTCCTCACGACCTTGTCACCACGTGGTTAGAGAACTGATATATCCGGGCTAATTGTGAGATGAATAACGTAATTACAGTGGAAACTTCTCTCTACAAAAATAACGAATGTTAGTCAATTCTAATAACATTAATGATCTGCGCTAATAACATTAATGATCAGCGACTTTGCAAGATGTTTTATTTACGTCCACTTTTTGAATATATGTTAGTCGCGAACTAACGAAAAAAATGTTGTTTTATCCTGAGGGTTTTACGAGAAAATACGTACATGGCATCCTCCAGCTTTCTGGTTGTTAAAGGGATTGTGGTATCTAAGTGCTATCTTCGTAATTTAGCCTTTGTTTCGACTTTATACTAATTGCACGTATGACGGTAATCATTTGTACGAGAAATACATAAGGCAATCGCGCTACGCCTCTCCAACTGTTTAAAGAGGGCTTCTCTCTTCTTGATATGCACGAGACCTCTTTATCTCTATGCAGAGCGGCTCGTGTCACAACAAAGCTGACGGCGATTCCAATCAGCGCGCCAGCAATCACATCCGTAAGATAGTGGAACCCAAGATACATCCTGCTGAACCCTATGAGAAGTGCCCACGCAAACATGGCATATCTAAATTTTTGATGGTAGATTGAGACGGTGGTAGCTAGTGAAAACGCGAACATAGTGTGTCCACTAGGGAATGCTCCCTGATCTATTGGAGCTATCCCTAAGTCGTCGGGTCTCGGGCGTGGAATGAAATCCTTCAGTCCTACAGCGATAACGCTCCCTATGCAGAACACGATGGCGAAAACTAATGCTTCTTTTCGAGCACCACTAAGATAGAGAGCTACGATGGTAAGAACCATGAAAGTAGCGCTTCCAGTGTATGTGATAAACCAAAAAAGGTTGTTGAAAATGAAACCATCATTCAGACTTCTAACTAAATGAGTAAAGTAGAAATCAACAGGTCCAAGATAGATTGCTGCCACTGGTAGCGGAAAACTCATTTAGAACACATCGCGAAATCTGTTTTGATATTGTTTATAGTAAGCGTATGTTTATAACGTAACGAACAACATATAATCCTTTCTATATTACGAAAGTGAGCTTGCATGTTAACGTACCCGAGGTTCAGTTATTGGGAATTAAAATTTAATGCCACGAGACAAATCGCAATTCTCAGGAGATTCTCATTATGAATACTTTCACGCGCGTTTTCAC
>CAZKZX010000227.1:0-3300 GCA_964557335.1 uncultured Methanomicrobia archaeon
CGTCATAGCAGCAAAGTTCGGAAACACGATAGTATTCAAGTCATAACGGGAGCGTACAACGCATTTTCTTGTGAAAAAGAGTTACACGAAGGTTGGTGCATCTCTCTGTCATTGCTGCCGTCGTTACTGTCGCAAACCTTGACGACTGAGCTGCTTTTTCTGATACTTTCGTTTAATGAGTGGGGGGCTAGTACGGACCTCTCCAGAACCGTTATTTTAGTATAGCCCCGCTGCTTGCAGACGTCACAGCAGCTGCGTACCTCTTTAGGTAGCCACGGACCTCCTTTTTAACCGGCGCCCACACCGTTTTCCGCGCGTTCAGTTCGGCATCTGAAAGATTAACCGTAAGAGTGCGGTTTCGAATATCAACCGTGATCTCGTCGCCGTCATGTAAAAGCCCTATGGGGCCCCCTTCTGCAGCTTCAGGAGAGAGGTGCCCCACGGCGGGCCCTCTGGTGCCACCCGAGAACCTTCCGTCAGTAATTAAAGCAACTTTTAGACCCATTCCTGCTATGGCCGCTGTCGGTGCAAGCATTTCAGGCATTCCTGGCCCTCCCTTTGGCCCCTCATACCGCACAACAATGACGTCTCCTTCCTGTATGAGGCCGCCTAATATTGCATCCATGGCGCTATCTTCTGAGTCGAATACCCGAGCCTTTCCCGTGCTCACCATCATCTCATCGCTCACTCCGGCACTCTTCACTACGGCTCCATCGGGAGCGAGATTCCCATACAACACAGTGATTCCACCTGTCGCGTGAACCGGATCGTCAAGCGGCCTGATGACCTCGCTGTTGTAAATTTGCGCCTCATCGGCTATCTGATAGATGCTCTTTCCTGAGATCGTCATCTCGTTGCTTAGGAGGTTCCTGGCTTGTTTAATGATTGCAGGTACCCCTCCGGCATCGTCGAGATCGCTCATGGCATAGGGGCCGTTCGGAAGCATATCACAGATGTGAGGTGTCATCTTGCTTATTTCGTCGAATATCTCAAGGGAGAGGGGCATATCTACCTCGTTCGCTATCGCTGGAAGATGGAGCGCGGTATTTGTAGACCCCCCTATCAGCATGTCAAGCGCAATGGCATTTCGTAACGACGCTGCGGTAATAAGATCTCGTGGCCTGACATTCTTCAACGCCAATTCAACGATCTTTTTACCGCTGGCTTCGGCGATTCTCCGCTTCCTCGCGTCCACGGCAAGCGTCGTAGCGCAGTAGGGGAGTGACAGTCCAATAATTTCAGTTATGCACGCCATTGTATTTGCAGTGTAGAGCCCCTGACAGCTCCCACAGCCCGGACACGCCCTGTCCACGATTGCTTCTAACTCATCTTCCGTCATGGTGCCCACCTGCACGCATCCAACACCTTCAAATGTCGATACGAGCGAGAGCTCATTTCCTTGGAAGTAGCCGGTCCTCATGGGGCCCCCCGTTACCACTACTGAAGGGAGATTGAGTCTGAGCGCCGCCATGATCATTCCCGGAACTATCTTGTCGCAAGAGCCAACCATGACCAACCCATCAAACTGATGAGCCTCTGCCATGAGTTCGATTGAATCGGCGATATTTTCACGCGAAGGGAGAGCGTACCGCATGCCCGAGTGTCCCATCGCTATTCCGTCACAGATTCCGATTGTGCCGAATTCAAATGCTACCCCTCCGGCCATGTGCACGCCGGCCTTCACTGACTCTGAGAGGTCTCTCAGATGAATATGCCCCGGGACGATCTCATTCCACGCATTTGCGATGCCTATGAACGGCCTCTCGAAATCGTCATCAGTTAATCCTAACGCCTTTAACAGCGCTCGTTGCGGTGCCCGCGGCAACCCCCGTATAATTTCCTTACTCCGTAGTGGCATAAGATAACAATCGGCTTAAAGTTATAAAAATGGTGTGCATGGCGTGACGTCACATCCGGCTGTTGCTTATTGATGGCTACGTAACGGTGCAGGACGATGCTCCGCAATTGCCTCCTTTACCTCTTTCGAAACGCGACGTTCACGTGCTAATGTGATGGGGGAGAGCTAAAGTATTTATATTCTCGCGCTATCATAAGCCGATAGAGGTTTGACTACATGGTAGCGTTAATAGATACGGAAGTATGCGTCGGATGCGGCAGCTGCGTTGAAGAGTGCCCGTCAGGAGCAATATCACTAGACGAAGTAGCGGTCGTCAGTGCTGATGAGTGCGTCGATTGTGGAACCTGTGCCGATGTCTGTCTGTCAAGTGCGATAACATTGGAATGAGGCGAGGCGAGGTGACTATGCCCGGCAAGACAAAAGTAGGAGTGCTTGGAGCGACGGGTGCGGTCGGGCAGCGATTCTGCCAACTGTTGGCCCACCACCCGTGGTTTGAACTAGCAGCGGTGACAGCTTCTGAGCGGAGCGCAGGAAAGCGGTACGCTGAAGCGGTGGACTGGCGTCTCAGCACGCCCATCCCCGATCATGTCGCAAAGCTCAACGTAATTCCCACAAAATCAGAGCATATGCCCGGAGACGTAAAAATAGTCTTTTCGGCACTTCCGGCAGAGGTGGCAACAAGGGTCGAGGCACTGTATGCAGACGATGGCTTCGCCGTCTCGAGTAACGCCGCATCCTACCGGATGTTCGATGATGTTCCGCTCTTAATTCCAGAGGTAAACAGCGAACATCTGAAGCTCGTAGACGCGCAACGGGATAATCGTAGATGGAGCGGCTTTATCGTGACAAACCCAAACTGTTCGACGATAATGCTCGTAATGACGTTGAAGCCCCTCATGCCGCTGGGGCTCACTGATGTAAAGGTGGCAACCATGCAGGCTGTGTCAGGAGCGGGGTACACCGGTGTCCCGTCAATGGGGATACTTGATAATGTCGTTCCATACATAGGCGGTGAGGAAGAGAAGATGGAGAGAGAGACG
Organism: uncultured Methanomicrobia archaeon; assembly: GCA_964557335.1. Classification (GTDB taxonomy): domain Archaea; phylum Halobacteriota; class Bog-38; order Methanoflorentales; family Methanoflorentaceae; genus DASPRZ01. Next base: position 2,899 of record CAZKZX010000227.1, read on the forward strand.
CCTAAGCTCCTGGGGGAGTTTGACGGGAAAAAGGTGGTAAACGCCAACCTTACGGTGAGCGCCATATGCAACCGTGTCCCGGTTATCGACGGTCATACCGAATCGGTGTGGGTGGATGTCGATGCGACCCCTGAACGGGTGAAAGAGGCGATGGCATCTCTTCCGCCGCTCAAAGGACTCCCATCTGCGCCAGAACAGCCCGTAATTGTGCGGGAAGAAGACGACAGACCGCAGCCGAGGCTTGACCGCGATGCCTATAACGGGATGAGCGTAACGGTCGGCAGAGTTCGAAAAGACGTCGTGACAGGCATTAAATACACGCTCATGGGCCATAATACCATCCGCGGGGCTGCTGGCGCTTCTATACTCAACGCTGAAATGCTGGTCGACTCAGGACTCGTA
>CAZKZX010000228.1:0-3293 GCA_964557335.1 uncultured Methanomicrobia archaeon
AAGGTAGAACTTTTAAACGTGAGTTCAGCCTAACAATCTAACCCCCAATCCATTTGGGATAATTCTAGCAACTCGTTATGTTACTCACAACAAGGTAACACAATATGCTCGTCTTATGATGATATATCATCAAGAAAAGTAGTAGCGCCTACTTGCCGATACTCCAGGTTGCTTTTCAATATGAGCATAAGTGCAACCAGAAAGAAAAAACCCCATAAAATTCAACCGCATACAGACTCATTACTACCATTTATTATAGAAAAATCCGGTTTTACCAAAACTACAATCCTTTTTCTAAGAACAATTGAATGCTCGGCGTTGCACAATCTGAGTAATTGTTTAGCTTGCCCAAGGTCAGGCACGCAAGAATAAAGTGCCCTAGAATGCTTGCGATCATTCTGATTACAGCGACTTCTGAAACACCATCTGTTACAGGTCCGTCAGATGCAAAGTAACCTCAGGTGCTCGCCTTTGTCCACGCGGCGCTACATTTACTTCAATGTTCCGGCCCCATTCTAAAAGCTCTGTTGCCTCCTCTGCATGTGAGGCCGGAACATATCCAATATGGACTTTCCCGCCTTCAGAAATTGCATCTATCGCAATAGCAAAGGGATCATATTGGTTCTCCGGCTCCGGTCTTAAAGCGAATCGCACAGGACTTTTCCCTCGAATATCCGTAAGGACTTTCGACCATCCATAGTTGGTCCATCCCGTCCAATCGCGCTCCCGAGTACCATGGAGCTTGAGGCGCTCTTCCTCCTGGACCTTATCGTAAGTATCGAGGAAGAAAAGGAAGCATTTTAAAAACACGAAGAAGATCTGGAGGGCAATCTCGAAGACGTTGCCGTCGAAAGGTTTGTCCCAGAAGCTCGTTGGTTCTTCTGACGCTTCTCTTTGTGGTTCTCCTGATGGGTGGAGGTACTCCTCCCTGGTGTAGCCTTCAGGGATTACCAATGTATATTTATTCCCCATTTTATTTCCCCCTGTCTTTACTGTCTTGGTTTCACCGTATTTGCCGCAGATGTATTGAATCCGCTGGCCGGATCGCCTGGCGATGCGTTTGTTGACCTGCATCGTTTTTCCGCAACAATTCCATTTGTTCATCTTCTTCTTATTCAAAAGTCTTGATTGAGCAATGGCGAAGGGAATATAATCAGATACGCCCGCATAGTGCCAGGAATTATCGTCCTCCAGCTCCTGAAGCCATTTTAACAATGGTAACTACTTAAGAACTGGTACAACTACTGGGGTCAGGTCAGTGTCAATAGGTAGAACTGAAAACTCATCCTGTTCCCCATTCAGGTAGCAATCGCATAATAGTAGATCGTGCTTTTAATCCCTTCGATAGCTATCCTATTGGCTTAACAGACTGTTTTACTTTTAACATCATGATTATAACTGTACTCTGGAAACGGAGTGCTGTAAGGGCTGGCGGTAGCTAATAAAACTAACTAATATTTGGAAGTCACACAAGAAGCCTCTTGACTTATAATTCCTGGATAGCCTTCCTGGATAACCATCCTATATATATCAATTCGGCTCTTAGCCCCGAGTTTTTTGTAAATATTCTTGATATGTGTATGTACCGTCTGTCGGCTAATATAAAGCTTTTCTCCAATCTCATTATCAGACATCCCTCTTATTAGATAGTGAGTAACATCTAATTCTCTTCTACTCAGCCTGAATCTCGTTTGTAAGGTAGTCTCCAGTTTATATTCGTCGTTGAGTTCAGACAGAGTAACGACAAAACTAGGCGTGGAACTTATTTGATCCACCTTCCAAATCAATGAGCATTCTATTCGGAATCTCTGGCCACTTTCTGTAGATACTACCCTTTCTTTGGGCAATAGAACAGGCTGTCTTTCTGCTTTAACTATCTCAAGGAGGCCGGAACAATCTCTAATAACACAGGATGGTATGGGGAACTCACTCTTTTCTAGATTATAGATATTATGTGGCTTCCTGCTGGACAGCTGCAGACAAATCTCTCTCGCCTTAGCATTAAAAAAGGAGGGGTTATATTTATGGTCTAAACAAATAAAACCTTCACCATCAGCCTCATTGGGAGATAAGAAATGACTTTTCTGGTTGTTAATTTGTGAAATCACGCAAACATTATGTATGGTGACTCCAAGATGAGAAGCAAGCCTCGCTGCTTTTAGAACTTCCCTATCTTCATAATCCGGCTGGTTCTTGGGGCGCCATAGTGTAATCATGCCTTCCAGATTGTTTTTCCAGCGCAGAGTCAGGAATAACTCCCAATATAGATGCTGTGGTCGTATAAAGTCATTGTATAAAACTGTCCTCTCCCAGTCTTTAAAAGAGATAGATTCCCCAATTTTCAGGATGTTTTTTGATGAGGAAAACGCTTCTTTTAACAAAGGAGAATGTTGGTAAAAAGAGTCTTTATATAAAGGGCAGTAATAATTATCTTCATGAAGATTGTGGCTATCTAGTTTGAAAGACCGAGACTCTCCTATACTTATATTATTTGGATACCCTTTAACGAGATGAAAGGTAGCACATTCGACATGGAACGCTCGCATTATAGAGGGGAATAACGCATTAATAAAGCTTCTTACATCTCCACATCGGTTGGCGAGATAAATTAGATTTAATATTTCAAGGTAATCTTTGCTGGTCAGCCTAGCCATTCGCCACATTTATAGCACCTTTTGTTTCCGCTGTCAAAAATACCCTTTTTAGGGTATTGCTTTTATAGAGATATATATTATTATTAAAGGAGGCCGCTAGCCCACAGAGCAACTGACTATAGGTATAGGCTCGTCGCGGAGGATTAGGCTGCTCCTGTTTCAGTAAAACTGAAGAAAAACAGGTGAATGTAACGTTAAGCAGGGGACTGTGCTAAATGACAGTCGAGGGGCAAGTAAAATTACGCATTAATAACCTCTCCCTTAGCTTCGGAGGAGTCAAAGCCCTCACTGACTTGAGCCTAGATATCAGGGACAATGAGATACTAGCCATTATCGGACCTAACGGCGCGGGTAAGACTGCCCTACTTAACTGTATAAACGGTTTCTATAAACCGCAAAAGGGTGAAATTTATTACGATGGTAAAAGAATTACCCGAATGCGCCCGGATAAGCTGGCTAAACTCGGTATCGCCAGAACCTTTCAGAATATCGAGCTTTATACCGGACTAAGCACCCAAGATAACATCATGGCTGCCCGCCACGTCCTGATGAAGCAAAACTTCATCGCCGGTGCGCTATACTTCGGCTGGGCTCACAAGGAAGAAATCGAGCACCGCCGGACGGTAGAAGATATCATTG
>CAZKZX010000229.1:0-3283 GCA_964557335.1 uncultured Methanomicrobia archaeon
CGTCTCACTCGGCTTTGAAGGCGCACTATTTTGCGAGGTACAGGCGTGCCTTTACAGCAATGGAAGCATGCCCGATGCCTATGGCTTTATTGCCGGTCTCGGCGGACGAGACATAACGAAGAGGACGGTCAAAAAAATGGTCGAAAGAATTAGATCTGGCAGCCCATCTGCCAAAAGTGAATTCATCGATCTTAGATCTGACATACTCGAGGAGGTGTAAAAAGCTATGGCGACAGCAGCGAAAAAACGTGAACTGCCGCAGATCGAGCTCTTCACATCAGGTCACAGAGCGTGTGCAGGCTGTGGCGCTGCATTGGCGGTGCGAACAATTCTCAGGGCGACTGGGGCAGCTACGATGGTAGTCAGCTCTACTGGCTGCATGGAAGTCGTGTCCTCTCAGTATCCCGAGTCAGCCTGGAAAGTGCCGTGGATACACTCACTGTTTGAAAACTCGGCGGCAGTGGCAACTGGTGTTGCGACGGCATTAAAGGCGCTTGGGCGCCCAGACGAGGGCAAAGTGGTAGTGATTGCAGGGGACGGCGGAACGGTTGATATCGGCTTGCAAGCCATCTCCGGAATGCTTGAAAGGGGCGATAACGTTTGCTACATCTGCTATGATAACGAGGCATACATGAATACCGGAAACCAGCGGAGCGGGTCCACTCCCCTCGATGCCTTTACCACAACAAGCCCATCCGGTAAAAAGAGCTTTGGAAACGACAGACCCAAAAAGAACATGCCTGCGATTGCCGCAGCGCACGATATTCCTTATGTCGCAACTATGTCAGTCGGTTATCCCCAAGACATCGTGAAGAAAGTCCAAAAAGGGGTGACCGTTGACGGCCCGGCCTATTTACAAATCCACGCCCCGTGCAACGTGGGCTGGGGATTCGATAGCGCAAAAACCATTGAGGTAGCGAAACTCGCCGTGGAGACCGGACTGTGGGTGATGTACGAGATCGAATACGGAGAGATCAAAAACGTGATGAAAGTGCCGAAAAGAAAACCAGTAGACGAGTATCTCACACTGCAGAAACGATTTGCTCACCTCTTTAAGATGCCTGGCGGTGAGGAGCAAATTAAGCTCATTCAAGAATATGCCGATAGGAATGCCACGCGCTACGACATTGAGCTCTCGAAAGAGCGTGGAGATCTTGAAGAATGACTAACGTCTCGCGATGAAAGACGTTCAATGATAACATCTTTCCTAAAAAGAGACGAGACGTAGCATTTGTCAGACTACGCTCTTGAGTGCGTCACTAATAGATGGATACGCATCAAAAGACTGACTGAATGGGACGTTGAATGTCATAGACAGAATAGTTGCGGTGAGTACCCCATTAGTTTCCATCGGCACGCTGTTGCTGAGTAGCGCCAGTAGAGCAGCAGTCAGTAATGATCCAAAATAGGCCTTTGAAACGAGGGTGAGCTCTATGCTTCCTCCTGGTGGAATGTAGCCCCCATCGGATGTACCGTTATAAACCGTTTGATTCGTCGGTTTCAATAGCACGTTGTATTTCATGTTTGTGATATTCATGCCAACAAGATTGGGATTGTGAATCGTCACTGCGTACTTAAGCGTGAATCCGGATCTCGTTATATCATCGACGGAAAGCAGCGTTACTTTTTCTATGTTGGGAGGTTGAAGGCAAAAAAAGTACGTCGCTGCCCCAGCTCCAATGATGCCAATAGTTATGAGTAGTACAACGATCTTCTTCATCGGTATTCCTCGCGATCTCTTGAGCTACATTAGGTGGTGTTACAGGTTGTTTAATACATTATATAAAGATTTCATATCAGCAGCAATTTCAATCGGGGGGTGTGAGGACTTTATGACAGTTTCCGGATCTTTTAATAGATGCCCTGTTGCAATGCAAACCACAGTTTCAGAGTTATCGATGATTCCCACCTCTATAAGTTTCTTTAGACCCGCAATTGATGCTGCACTTGCAGGCTCAACTCCAATACCTTCGAGGCGCGCTAGTTCTTTCTGGGCCTCAAGTATTTGATCGTCTGTCACCACTTCAGCAGTCCCTCCTGACTCACGAATAGCGTTCAGAGCCTTTGGTGCATTTATCGGATTGCCGATACGTATTGCGGTTGCAACAGTTTCCGGCTTTTTAACTGGTTTGATATCGTTCGCTCCGTTTTTGATTGCCTCCGCGATTGGTGCGGCCCCCCGTGCCTGAATTCCTGTCATCATAGGCACTCCATCGGTGACTCCTAATTCCATAAATTCCTTATATCCCTTGTAAATCGCGCTAATGTTGCCTGCATTGCCGACTGGCAAAACAACTCTATCAGGCAACCGTTGTTTACCGTATGAGATAAGTTGATCTACAGTTTCAAATGCGATGGTCTTTTGTCCTTCAAGTCTGTAGGGATTCACGGAATTTAATAAATAGAAGCCTTTTTCTGAGCAAAGCTTTTGTATGAGCGTTAAGGCATCATCGAAATTTCCGCGTATCGAGAGCACCGTTGCACCGTGCATAAGCGCTTGGGCGATCTTCCCTAACGCGACGTGCCCCCTTGGCAGCAGAACCAGTGCTGTTATTCCAGCCTTTGCCGCGTAAATGGCCATAGAAGCTGAGGTGTTTCCGGTAGAAGCACACGCAACTGTTTTCATCCCCAACTCCAGTGCCCGAGAAACACCGATGGTCATACCTCTGTCTTTAAACGATCCGGTAGGGTTCATACCCTCATGTTTTACATAGAGTTCCTTTAACCCAAGCTGTTCTCCAAGCCTTTCACATCTATAAAGAGGAGTTCCGCCTTCGAATAGTGTTATTGGGCTCATTTTTATGGGAAGCAAATCCCGATACTTCCACACATTCGGCGCGATGTGCGCCATAGTTTCTATTTTGAAATCTAAGTCTGAAAAATCATATTTGATTTCAAGAAGACCGTCACAACTGCAAGTATTAAGCATGTATGCGATGTCGTACTTTTTACCACACTCAATGCATTCGATGTGCATTACTTCTCACTTTGTTCTATAGATTTTAACTGCTCAATGGAGAGCTTCGTTCCAAGCTCTAAAGCTTCATCGATCTTCTCGAAATTCGGTCCACCGCCCTGTGCACGCTCAGGACGCCCTCCGCCACCGCCTCCGAGGATTACGCACGACGCTTTCACGACTTCGTTCGACTTGAAGCCTTTTTCGACCGCAACATCACCAGCGACTGTTACTATATTTGCCCGCCTTTTACTGATTCCACCCAATAATATGATACTATTGGGCTGTAACAACTCTTCTGAAGTCTTGAGAAGCTCCTTTATATCT
>CAZKZX010000230.1:0-3278 GCA_964557335.1 uncultured Methanomicrobia archaeon
GTTTCCCTCTTCGACTTCGTGCTTTTTCGAGCCTCTTAAGGTCATTGATTACAGTTTCGACCTGTGGAAGCTATTATAGTCTAGTAGCGTGCCCGTTGCACTTGCCATCGTTTTCTGCAAACGTGTAGCCTGGTAACACTCTTCAATTTTTGATATGATGTGAGGTTTGCGGCAAAGAAGAGATTCCAGTACCCGGACACCACCATGCTCCTATTGTCAATTCAATTTCGCAACACAAAGATAAAGAAGTGAGCAACAAAAAAAATTTGTACTTGTCTACTAGAGCGTGCGGTAGCGAAAACTCGACTTCAAACTATATCAGAAGAAGAGCTCCGTATGCATCAGTATCTCAACTCCACTGGCAGAAAAAAGCCCATAAGCAGGAAACCAGTCGAATTAAAGTAGTATTACGACCATGTTAAATATGTAGAACACGGTACATAGCATATACAGCACCTGCTCAGTCGCGTGTACACGTGTGATGGTGACGCATTAAAAAAGGAGGTGAAAAAAATGGTTGTGTTGCTTCTAGTACTTGGAGTTATTGCGCTCATGGCGCTTGGTCTTGTTGGAACTGCGTTGTTCCCGCTGATATCGCCACTGATAGCGATACTTACCTTAGCATAGCCCCAGGATCAATGCTCATTCTATGGGGAATAGTGAAGTGCCGCCGGAGCTACCAAGGATGGTGGCTAGTCATACGGCGTTCCGAGCGGCGGATTATTTTACGACAAACACTCTTTTAACATGTTCGGTTTGCTTCCTTAGCTTCCAGTGGAGAGTTCTTACTATGGGTATTAGCCCTAATACTTCCATCACCACTTAGCAAGATCGCAATGGTTATAGCGTTCTAATTATCTTCTGAGTGATATGAAGAGGCTTAAAATAAAACTCGCCATGTAAAAAATCGTCGTCTCCGTTATTCGATTAAAAAGGTGTCGAATCTCTGTAATCTTTGCTCATCGTCTCGGGCTTTTTATTTTAATGCAAAACTCAAGGGGTTAATACTATGTTTCTGGTGAGCTCTCTCTTAACACAAAATGAGTCAACTCATGCTAATCGCGCTATATTTATATATATCCTCACATTATCCCTTTTTGTCTCAATTGTCAGCACGTGATGATAAAACATCGTCAAAGAAGCTGATAGCTCGACAGAAGAGGTGAAAAGTGATGTTGTTATCTCCGTTCGGATTTATTCCAGGCATTATAACAATAATTCTTGGATTGGCTGTGTTCCCCTTCAATCTCCCCCCGATGAACTTGATTTTGATCACGCTAGGATTGTTCTAACGCGATAGTTGGCGATCAAGGCAAAAGGTGCGAGCTAAACTTGAAGCGATAACGGTTACTACGATTTTACTTTAACAAAGCAGCTCAGGGTGTGAACGGAATCGCATTAACAACAACCGTAGTCTTCATGTCTTTTGACGTTCCCCGTTAGTTATCTCATCCAAAACGGCCAGACGCCTTAGATGCAACTACCGTTAAAGCATACGAGTTTTAGCATATCGTTCTTAACTCAACGTTTATTGCAGTGGGCAAAAGGAACGTTCAAATCGCCATCCAGTGCCCATTTTACGTCTCTTCTGAGAGTGTACCCCATTAAAGGGAATAATGATATACAATAAGTTATAATGCAGACGCTTACAGCCAAAGAGGGGTGACGTGGACGACGAATAAACAACTACTTGAAGCGGTTCTGCTTGTAGTGTTGATTCTCCCCACATTCGGAGTTTTTACTACATCGGCACTTCCCTCGTCCACTCTAGCCATATCTATAAGCAGCGTTCAGCTGGTAAGTAACCATCCAAACTATCTTCAATGGCGGGTGGATAATACTGGAGACACTGACGCCTGGGTCGCGCCCTGTGCAGTATTTTACCTGCATATTGCGGAGCCACCAGGACATGTCAAGAGCAGCTCAGCTATCGGTTATTACAGAAACGATACAAGCGGTAATGTCATCCAATATGGTGGATATGGCTGGGTCAACGTTTTGCCAAATACCTCCATAACCGTCTATTCCGAGGCAGTTGTCCCAGTCAATGTAAAATGGATAGCATACAACGCACAACTCTTCCACAATGGAACCTATAGCTCGCTCTATCCAAGCTGGGACAAATATGTTGAAGTGGGTGGACAGAGCGAAACGCTAAAAAAGTACGTCATATTTCGGGATGACGACGTTGCCCCTTGGAACAAACTGGACACGTTAAAACTCGTAAATCAGGTTCATATCGACAAGAATGTTCCGGTAACGTTAGGCATCGTCCCGCATCCATCGCTTGATCAGTCAAGGAACTTACTTTCCGCGGACGCAGAGTTCTTCGACTATATGAAATCGATCTCTTCAAATCCGGTATTTGAGTTTGCTCAACACGGGTACACCCACCACGATAACACGGGTACGCCGCAAAGCGAGTTCTATGGGCTTCCCTATTCACGCCAATATGAAACAATCAAAAGTGGACAATCCGATCTTATGAATGCCTTCGGGATGAAGCCCACCACGTTTATCCCTCCCTGGAACAGGGGCGATGACAACACCCTAAGGGCGTTAAAATCCCTTGGGTTCACTGAATATAGTTCAGCTTGCGAAGATTTTAACATAAATAGCGGGTATAGGGAAGGAATACGGATAGAATCGTATTCAATTGTGCTCGATGACACGACACTTCTATCAGCAAAAGACATCACTGAGCGTTTACTTAACGATGAACACACGAGTACAATCATTATATTTTATCACTTTTGGAGTTTCAATAGGGAAGACGATCCGATAAACTTAGTTAAAATGCAGTTGTTCGAGGATTACCTTGATTACCTTAAAAATAGGGGTGATGTGATCTTTACGAAACTTAACCGCTCCTATTCGGTTGAAGGGCAAAATCCTACAATTCAGCAACGAGCTATACTCGACCGCCAACTCTATAATGTATAATTCTGAAGAGGAATTGTTTAATAAACTCCTGAAAATAAGACCATAGTGGAGCTTATTGAACCAGTTATGCCCCATTTCCTATTGAAAGCTCTCAAAGTACCCCACAGCGCATATAAATAAGGAAACAGAATGATCGGACTGCTGTTTTCATTTTTATGTATATTTGTCAATCCGCGAGTTAATGAAGGGGATTTGGTATAAATGTTAAATTAAATCTCGCATCTTAGTGCTCGCTGTCTGTCCCTAAGCCTTTTAATAGGGGCAATGTAAAGAGCGAAAGAGGGCCGGCGTAAATGCTATTGTGGTACTCTTTTAAACCAGAAAAAAATGCGAAA
>CAZKZX010000231.1:0-3277 GCA_964557335.1 uncultured Methanomicrobia archaeon
TATACTTATCAATTCCAGCATGTTTTAGGGAACAAAAATCTTCCAGTTCAAATGGTTCAATTGATAACCCTATATCAGCACAATATTGGAACAATTCTTCTACTCGTTCTTTATACTCGTTTGTAATAACGTCTAGGTCATATACAGGCAAAATAGGAGGTGAGTACTGCCGATGCCTAAACATAACCCATTCTCCAGCCTTAAAATATCTGTCTTTACGATACTCTTCTCCAGCAGCAGGAGGATTCCACTGGTATTTTTCAATTTTTTTGATATTTTTGAGATTAGCAAATGGAGTGAATGTTCCCCTACCATCAGGCCAAGCAAATTGACCGAAAACACGGATACCAGTTGCCCTGTTGTCCCGCAATTTATTGAGGTGTGTTTTTGCATCACCCTTAAGTCCAAACCATCCATAATGACCAACTATCAGTCTTTTTTCCATAGTCCTGTTCCATAACCCTTGCATAAAGGGCAAGGCTTTTGATTGATATAGCCAAGTCCCTTGCATTGATAGCATATTTCTCGATAATAATCAAAGATATCTTCCCTCATCTTTGCCTTTAAAACTCTAAGTTCATGTTCCATTGCTACTATAGCATGCATTTCACAATCAATATCATGAAGATGCAATGTAACGATAGCCTTTAGTGTCTTTTTTTTGCTCATGATAATTTCTTTAATTTCTCCCCAAAAGACCAATTAGATGTACTAGGTCTTTTATTCCATGCAATCATACCACACATAGGACATAGATATTCATACCAAGAATTGTAATGCTTGAATAGTCTTTCTTCTAGAAAACCACAGTTCTTGCATTGAATTTTATATATTGGCATTGTTTTCTCTTTCTTATATTAATAAATCCCTATGGGGGATTTATGTCTTTCTTCTTTTAGGAAGAGTGTGAGAAACCCTTTTGTAATGTCAGACCAAGGCCGGACTCTGTATTGCAGCCTATCTGTCATTTTCGGCATGATACTATCCTTGGTGAATCCAGCCTTGGGAGTACTCATGGTCATAGTGTATCACAGTTTCGCCGACTTGTCAAGTACTATTTTAAAATATTTTTAAGAAAATGCTTGACAAATCGGTAGAACCGTGATATACTATAGTCATGCTGAATCAGGAACAACAAACATCGTCGGCCTTCTGTTTCGGCGAGGACAAATTGTTCGGCTCTAGAAGGGAGTAAAGCGGCATCGCCTGAACAGGGGTGTCGCCAGCATACTTCATTCCTGCTAGGAGACAACATGGAAGAAGACATTGATGGAAACATTATTATTGAGGTTGACTTTCCTATTAGTGAGTTTAGGAAGGTAAGTCATTGGGGCTGTGAGGTTTCTGACTGTGCTACAATCTATGATATGTTCATAGAGGTTATACGCCCTATGTTAATTTCTATGGGATATACTCCTGGGTCTATCATAGATGGATGTAGAGAATATCTTGTAGAATTTGCAAATGAAGATAATCCAAAGGTTATTGAAGGAGAAATTGTCTAACCGATTAGACATTGTCTAATATGTTAGACAAGGAGATAGCATGAAAAATACTCAAATACTTGGCATTGCTGGGCTAATTCTTTTGGGAATAATTGGTCTAGCAATTGTAGTTGATTGGGCAACATATAGTAAAAACTATAGATTACGAGATTTACTATTGAAGATTATAAATATTATTTTTCTAGCATTGGCATCTATACTAGCATTAGGTATATTTGTTATTTTAATCCTGATTACATTTGGAATAATCCAATGATAGCATCATATCCAAAGGTAATGAATTTTGGCAATTCAGGAACAGAAAATGCCCTTGTTGGTACGTTGATTATCCAGGAAAAGATTGATGGTTCACAGTTTAGGTGGGGATTTGATAATGATGGTAATTTTGTAATGGGTTCCCATCATTGTGAAATGTTCTATCCTGTTAAGAATCAACTATTTGACGAAGCAGTGAAACATATCTATTGTGATAAAACAACAGAACTACAAAACATGTTTTTCTTTGCTGAATGTCTTGCAAAGAATAAGCATAATACACTTACATATGAAAGGATTCCAACGAATCATCTTGTATTGTTTGATGTACTACGTAATGGACGTTGGGTTCCCACCAGTGAACTTACGCATTGGGCTAATTTTTGGGGCATTGATGTTATTCCAGAATTGTATTGTGGCACAGTGGGAAATTCAGTAGAGGGAATTAAATCCTTATCTAAGTTTTTGGATATCCCATCGTACCTTGGGGGAACTAAAGTTGAAGGAGTTGTTGTTAAAAATTATGGACAATATATCCAGATTGGTACCCAAATTTGGCCTATTTTTACCAAGTATGTCAATCCTGAATTTAGAGAAAAGAATCTAGATGAACATCATAATAGGGAAGGTTCTTTGGAGTTTTACATTGATAGTTTTAGAAGTGAAGCAAGATGGCAGAAGGCAGTACAGCATCTTGAAGAACAGGGTTTACTTACTCATTCAGTAAAAGATATTGGTAATGTTATTATGGAAGTAAAACGTGATATTATGGAAGAAGAAGTTGAAAATATTAAAGAACACATGCAGAAATGGATATGTGAACGTATTGTACGTAGAGCACATGCGGGGCTTCCAGAATGGTATAAAGATAAGATTATAAAGGAAATGTATCATGCCGAATGAAAAGCGGGTGAGTCTGGAAAAGATGTTGCGACATTTATCTCTATACTGTGGAGGAAATGCGTGTGAGAAATGCAATGCCATCCGCGCCGCCATCGAGGAGAAGGGGAGGCTGAGGGAACGAAAATTAACAAGAAAACAGGCAGATGAGATAGAGGCTGAAACGCGTCGCCTCGAAGCGAACCCGACAGTGGATAAGCACGCCTTTCGCCTTTATCTGGAAAGCCCGATGCCTTGCGGTCACCCCGTAGCTAATCTTCTCATGTGCGAAGACCCGCCCTATGGTTGCGTCATTTGCGGACCGCCAGAAGAAGGCGACTTCAAGCTCGACGGGGAGGAGAAATGAAAGGAAAAACTTATTTTTATCAATTCATATTCTTTGCAATTCTTTCTGTTTTTCTTGGTGTGATTTATCTCTTAAAAAGATTGGGTTATTTTCAAAACAATGGAATAGTAATGGTTTTTTGGGGGTGCCTTGGGTCTTTGGTCCTAACGGTTGTTAATGCCGTTGGTTGGAAATCTCAATCAAAACATAACAAAGAAATCCGCGACTACGGGAAGGAGAAAAAATGAGAGATAATGGTAGAACAATTTCTATGGATATATATTTTTTAACA
>CAZKZX010000232.1:0-3255 GCA_964557335.1 uncultured Methanomicrobia archaeon
GGATATCGCCATTGACATATTAAATAACAGTTCGGATTTGTCTGAATTCGGTAGATTATTGAATGAGAGTTGGGAATTGAAAAAGAGTCTGACTGATAAGATAAGCACACCCTATATAGACTATCTTTATGAAAAGGCGTTGAAGGCGGGAGCTTGCGGTGGTAAGTTGCTTGGCGCAGGTGGTGGAGGCTTTTTGCTGTTATTTGTTGAACCTGACAAGCAGGAGAATGTAATGAAATCATTGGGGAATATACTAAAAGTGCCATTCGGCTTTGATAGTTTTGGAAGCCAAATAATATTTGAGTCGGCGTGAAATGAAAATTGAACTAGAAAAGAAAGCACAATGGGTGCGAAGGCAAACGCTAGAATTATGCGTGCGTGGTGACACAGGGCATCTGGTGTCCTCGTTGTCATGTACTGATATATTGGTGGCACTTTATTATGGCGGTATCCTACGTTACGACCCTATTAAACCAAAGTGGGATGTGCGTGACCGCTTCATTATGAGCAAGGGGCATGGGGGGATAGCATTATACCCAATACTGGCTGACTTGGGGTATTTCCCAGAGGAGGAATTAGAGAATTACGGGCAAGACGGTTGTATATTGGGCGGACACCCTGATAGCAATATCGCTGGGATAGAGACTATTACAGGTTCACTAGGACATGGGTTGGGGATTGCGGTGGGAATGGCGTTGAGTGGGAAACTTGATAAAAAAGACTACAAAGTTATCACATTGTTGGGAGATGGGGAGTGCTATGAAGGCTCGATATGGGAATCTGCCAACTTTGCTGGTAGCCACGAACTTGGTAATTTAATAGCGGTTATAGACCGCAACGGGATTAGCGCAACTGACTTTACTGAAAACTATAAAAGGCTAGAGCCGTTGGCGGAAAAGTGGGAGGTGTTTGGTTGGCAGGTTGAATGTGTTGATGGGCATTCCTTTGAGCAACTCATATACGCCTTTGATGTGATGCACGAAAAGCCGTTGGTTGTCATCGCTAATACCATCAAGGGGAAGGGTGTATCGTTTATGGAGAATCAGCCGATGTGTCATAGTTGGATTCCAAGGGGAGAGCAACTAGAATTGGCTAGATTGGAATTGGGTGAGAAATAATATGACAATGCGGGATGTATTCTTTGATACGCTATACGATATTGCCAAAAAGGATAGAGATGTTATCCTTTTATCGGGCGATTTGGGTGCGCCTAGTCTGGATAAATTCAGAAGGGATTTGGATAGCCAGTATTTTAATATGGGGATTGCTGAGCAAAGTATGGCATCAATAGCGTCAGGCTTGGCGTTAAGCGGTAAAAAGGTGTTTATGTATAGCATCATCCCATTTATCACCCTGCGCTGTTTGGAGCAGATAAAGATAGATATTTGCTGTATGAACTTGCCCGTAACGATATTGGGTGTAGGCGTGGGGTATGCCTACGAACACGCTGGCATAACGCATTATGGGTTGGACGATATTCCTATAATGAACACCTTGCCCAACATTACGATATTAAGCCCTTGTGATAATGTGTCGGCAAGGGCTTTCGCTAAGATGGCTTATGAACTCCCCAGCCCCAAGTATATCAGATTGGATAGGGCGGAGTTGCCGTTGCTTTATGATGAATCTAAAGCGGATTTCTCCGATGGGATGAGTTTGTTAAAAGAAGGAAACGATTTGGTTATCATATCTACTGGGTTTATGGTGCATCGGGTATTGAAAGTTGCCGAGGAATTAAAAAAGCATGGCATAGATGCTGGGGTGATAGATTTGTATTGTGTCAAACCGCTTAACAGTGATTATTTGATTTGGATGATTGGCAGAGTAAAGAAGGTTGTAATTATTGAGGAGGGCATATTGAATGGGGGGATTGGCAGTATCGTAGCCAGCACGATAGCGGATTATAGCAAGGAAATAAATATTAGGCGATTTGGCGTACCCGAATATTATGTATCGAATATTGGCAGTCGGGAAGGGATACACCGCCTATGCGGGTTGGATGCGGATAGCATAGCTAAATATATATTAGGATGGTTGACGAAATGACAGATTTGCTATTGATTAACCCTAGCGCAAGAACCCAAATGTATGGTCAGTTGGGCAATACGCTTGCGGGGATAGAACCCCCATTATGGTGCGCATTAATTGCCTCTTATGTTAGAGAACACGGTTATTCCGTGAAGATTTTGGATGCCGATGCTGAGAATTTGGGTATAGAGCAGGTGGTGTTCAAGGTTAGGCAGTATCAGCCGTTGCTGACTGTAATTATTGTGCTGGGGCAAAATCCATCGGCGTCTTCAACGCCAAAAATGACAGCCGTCAATCTGCTGGCTAATGAAATCAAGCAAAGAATGCCTGACGCTAAATTGGCAATAGGCGGATTGCACCCATCGGCGTTACCCGAAAGGTCATTAAGGGAAAGTGGGGCAGACTATGTAATTCAGGGTGAGGGGTTTAAGACGATACTGCAATTGCTGAATACATTGAAGGTGGGCAGAGAGCCGATAGGCACGATTATTGAAGGATTGTATCATCTGGAGGGTAGTGACATAATAGTCAGCCCAAGAGCATCGCTAGTCAACCTTAATGACTTGCCGATGGCGGCTTGGGATTTGCTGGATATGAAACTTTATCGTAGCCATAATTGGCATTCGTTCGAGCATATAAACCAGAGAAAACCCTATGCGATGATATTTACGAGTCTTGGTTGCCCCTACGGATGCTTATACTGCAACGTAAAGGCACTATATAACGGAATACCAAGTCTGCGCTTCCGTAGCCCAGAAAAGGTTGTGGACGAAATTGGCTATCTTGTCAATAATTATCACATTAAAAACCTCAAGTTCATGGATGAGTTGTTTACCCTGAGTGAGAGCCATGTAACGGAAATATGCGACTTGATTATAGAGCGTGGGTACGACTTGAATATTTGGGCTTACGCACGCGTAGGAACAGTGAAAGCAGATATGCTGAAGCTGATGAAAAGGGCAGGTTTTAGTTGGTTGGGTATTGGGTTTGAGTCGGCGAAACAAGATGTACGCAAGGGAGTCTCCAAAAATACTGGCGATGAAGAAACGCAAAAGACAATAGAGATGGTGAAGTCGGCAGGCATCTATATCAATGCGAACTTTGTCTTCGGTTTAACGGACGACGATATGGAGTCAATGCGGGCTAATCTTGATATGGCGAAGCACTATTTATTTGAGTATATTAATTTTTACGCTAATTCGGCGTACCCTGGCTCGGCTTTATATG
>CAZKZX010000233.1:0-3251 GCA_964557335.1 uncultured Methanomicrobia archaeon
ATCTTTTTTAATTGTGGTGACGTTGATGATTATGTTGCCACTCTTTTGCTTTGAGTCGAGCATGGTTTGGTAAATAAAGTCTTCTATTTTAGTTATAACTAATCCAACTCTATCGCCTACGATAGCTTCATTTAGCTCCGTCAATCCCTTTTCTGTTATGATCCTACCAGAGTAACCAAGCTTGGTGGTGAAGCCCTTATAGTCAAGTAACGTAAGATAATATCGTACGGCGCGTTCACCGATAGGTACCCCTCGTGCTCAAGTTAGCAGCAATAGTCCGCGCACCTATTGCGTCATCACTTTCATTTATAATTCTTAGGATCTCTATTAGTTTTCTCTCTGTTTGAATATTTGTCATAATGAATCGGTTTAAGCTCCATTTCACCTAAGTGAGGCCATATATGATGATTAAATAGAATGGATGGACTTTACCTCACTTGAAGTCTGCCGCTTAAGTTAAATACGTATTGAATCCTGTATATTATCAGGGCTCGTAGGGTAGCGGACTATCCTCTTGGACTTCGGAACTCGTGGAGATATCCAAGGACCTGGGTTCAAATCCCAGCGGGCCCGTCATCTTACAATCCTGCTGTTGTTTACCCGTACAGCTCTGGATACGCAAATCAGATGTCGACGTCGTATTTGCTTATCTCATTATACATAATACGCAATGAACATCATTACAACGAACTTAAAATTGAGCGATTCAATTTGTTAAACTCAAGATAGGCGCCGGTATATTCCCACCTCTTCTTACAAATTTTGCTGAGCTAAAGGTCTTTATAGGAAGCACTGGGGCTGCCCCTAGCAACCCACCGAAATCCACCCAATCCCCCTCCTTTCCTATCGGTATTATTCGTACGCCAGTGGTCTTGTCGTTTACTACTCCAATCGCACATTCGTCGGCAATGATCCCAGCGATTGTCTCTGCTGGCGTATCGGCAGGGATACAGACCATATCAAGTCCGACTGAACATACTGATGTCATTGCTTCAAGTTTTTCGATCCCTATTGCTCCAGATTTAATTGCGTCGACCATCCCTGCATCTTCACTTACAGGTATAAAGGCACCACTTAACCCTCCAACCTTAGAGGATGCCATAATTCCGCCCTTTTTAACCGCGTCGGTGAGCATAGCCAGGGCTGCGGTTGTCCCATGAGCCCCGCATTTTTCAAGCCCCATTGATTCGAGTATATTAGCTACTGAATCCCCTCTCGTAGGAGTTGGGGCCAACGATAAGTCAACTATCCCAAACTCTACATTGAGCCTACGCGCCATTTCCCTCCCTATTAATTCCCCTACTCGCGTTATTTTAAATGCAGATCTCTTAATAATCTCCGCGAGACTTCCAAGATCGGCTTCATTCATTCTTTCAACCACAGCTCTAATTACTCCAGGGCCAGAGATCCCGACGTTTATGACCAATTCAGGCTCTCCAGGACCGTGAAACGCTCCTGCCATGAAAGGATTATCAGGAGGGGCATTCGCTAACGTGGCAAGACGCGTGCAGGCGTGGGATCCTCGATCAGCTACCTCTTTAATAATTGTTCCCATCTTAAGAACTGCATCCATATTAATGCCGGATTTAGTGGTGGCAACATTAACGGATGAACAGATTTTTTCTGTCGAAGCTAGCGCTTCAGGTATCGAATCGATAAGCGCCTTGTTGCCGACTGTAAATCCCTTCTGGACAAGTGCTGAATATCCACCGATGAAATCAACCTTAAGCCGGTTAGCTGCCCTATCCATAGCCTTGGCTATGATAGGTCCGGATTCCGGATTTAAATCAAGTAACAACCCAATAGGTGTGACGGCGATTCGCTTATTTACAATGGGTAAGTCGTACTTTGCTGATGCACTTTCGGCTTCAGCACATAAATTTGAAGCTGTGGATACAATTTTGTCGTAGATGGCTTGTGCCATTTCGTCAGGATTTTCTCTTACACAGTTGGCAAGATTTATTCCCATCGTTACTGTTCTTATGTCGAGGTTCTCGTACAGAACCATATCGATGGTTTCAAGGATTTCATTCGTGCTGAATATCATCCAAATCTCCTTTTCAAACTGTAATGTTCTTTTTAACTTGTATAAATCTCGAATATCATCAAGCAGTAGTACCAGATGTTTTAAAAAGATGCCTATAAAGTTTGTTACAATAACTAAATATTGTCGTTAGCATCAAGAAATTTCAATTGCGTGCCATCAATACAATGAAGCAAAAAGCTCAGCATGGTTGAGCTCGCCTACCACTTTTCGATAAGATTACAGAAATTTAATGTGAAACTGGTTACACGCTACTCAGTTGCTACTTAATCCCATCCGACTGATTGATGTGACGATTTTACTTAAAATAATATGCTATTGACGAAAGAGGAACGGACCCGGAGGGATTTGAACCCTCGACCACCGGCTTAGAAGGCCGGTGCTATATCCTGACTAAGCCACGGGCCCTTAAACAAATTACGCCTCTCGTAACTTAAAATTTTGCAGTTTTTCAACGTTACGTAATACAATTACGGGCGTAATACGATGTGAACATAGCAGCAACTTTAACGCCCTTCCTTATGGGCGATTTCGGTAGTTTCTACTGTGATTGCAGTTCCCGGTCCTCTATCGTCGATGCCCCTCACCTTGCACGTGTGGGCTCGTAACTCGACCTGAATCCGAGCTGACATTATTTCACGCTCTTCGTGAACGTCGCCTACGGAGTGCGCAACTTTTATCATTGAAATGCTCTTGTCTCTGACCCGCGCTACGATTCCGGCAGTACCGATCGCTATGTCGTTGCGGCTTGCATCCGTTATAAATATTTCCTCTCCAATCTTAGCTTCCAGCACGACTGGGATATTGTGTGCGCTTCTCAATTCGAAAGTCCTAAGTCTCTTTCGCATAAGGTCTTCAATAGCATCCCGCGAAATGCCCGTCAGAGCAACGTGTTTCATGTAGTGTCACCCGTACATTAAATCACGGCGTGGCCCTGTCGGCTCCGCCTGCTCAACTCCTTGTACCTGCTCGGCCAACTTATGGAGTTCGGTTTCTATATGCTCCGCCTCTTCAACTAGCTTCTGAGTGTTCACGTTCAAATTCAATACGCTGTTTAGGACCTCGATAACCCGAGCGGATGCTCTCGGATCTGGCGTCGGACCCTGTGTTTCACCAAGAAGACAAATGGCAGGCATTTTTGCTATGTTACACTCATTCAGTATGCTTCCTGCAAGACCAGAAATACTGGCTGCTGTGAGTGTTTCGA
>CAZKZX010000234.1:0-3250 GCA_964557335.1 uncultured Methanomicrobia archaeon
CGCGCTCAATCACATCTTCGAACCCCGGCAAGTGCTGTGATGAAACGATGACGGTATCGACTCTTAGCGGCTTGCCGTCGACATATTCTATGGTTACTTGCGTCTTTCCGTCGGGACCGAGATAGGGAATGTCGCCTGCTTGCCGCACCCGTGTAAGTCTCCATGCAAGCCGATGCGCCAATGAGATCGGCATCGGCATGAGTTCCGGCGTTTCGTTGCACGCGTATCCAAAGACCATGCCCTGGTCCCCTGCCCCGTGGATATCGCTGTATAAGCTCGCCTCATCTTCCAAAGAAGTGTTACAGTCGTACGATTTAACAACCCCACGAGCAATATCCGGTGACTGCTCCTTTATCGATACAATTATCCCACACGTATCGGCATCAAAGCCAAACTTAGCACCGGTATATCCCGTCTCGCGTATCGCGTCTCGCACAACTTTCGGTATATCAACATAACACGAGGTTGTTATCTCACCGATTACCACTACTAACCCTGTCGTTACGGCAGTTTCACAGGCCACCCTCGCCCTTCGATCGTTCATAAGGATTGAATCCAAGACGGCATCCGAAATCCGATCACAGAGTTTGTCGGGGTGTCCTTCAGTTACCGACTCTGAGGTAAATAGAATACTTTCTCTACTCATTGTAACCACGAATTGTTCATTTTGTTTGATTTGCTCGACGAACTTATAAGCAATGGGTGTATCTATTGTATCCATTATAAAATGTGTGGTAACTTTGTCAAGTGACCGTAAATAGAAATGAGGAACTCTCAATGAGGAATATCATAAAGGACATAAATCTTGCAGAAGGGGGAAAAAAGCGTATCGAGTGGGCTCGAAGACAGATGCCTGTTCTTGAAAAAATAAAGGAAGAGTTCGAGCGCGAAAAACCGCTTAACGGAGTTAACATCACAGCGTGTTTGCACGTTACGGTTGAAACTGCAAATCTCATTCACGTGTTGAAGGCTGGAGGGGCCAACATTTCTCTTACAGGATCGAATCCGCTTAGCACACAGGATGACGTAGCAGCGGCGCTTGTGGCAGAAAGAATCGGCGTATGTGCGCTTAGAGGGGAAAGCGAACAGCAGTACTATGAATGTATAGAGGAGGCACTGAAGATCAAACCGCACATTACCCTTGATGACGGCGCCGACGTAATCGCCACAATCCATGAGAAGCACACTGAATATCTTAATAACATCATAGGGGGATGTGAGGAGACCACCACGGGAGTCATACGCTTGCGGGCCTTAGCAGCAGAGGGCGGACTAAAGTACCCCGTAATAGCAGTGAAC
Source organism: uncultured Methanomicrobia archaeon (assembly GCA_964557335.1). Taxonomy (GTDB): domain Archaea; phylum Halobacteriota; class Bog-38; order Methanoflorentales; family Methanoflorentaceae; genus DASPRZ01. The sequence goes on from CAZKZX010000234.1 coordinate 1,300, forward strand.
GATGCAGAAACCAAAATGATGTTCGACAATCGCTATGGAACCGGTCAGAGTACCCTCCATGGGATTATGAACGCCACAAACTTCTTATTTGCTGGAAAGACCGTCGTCATAGTAGGCTACGGGTGGTGTGGCAGAGGTGTAGCGGCACGGGCCAAAGGGATGGGCGCAAATGTGGTCGTCGTCGAAGTTGAGCCGAGGAAGGCGCTTGAAGCTGTAATGGATGGCTTCAGGGTTATGCCAATGATTAACGCTGCGAGAATTGGGGATCTTTTCGTCACGGTAACGGGAGATATATCGGTAATCCGCAGAGAGCATTTCGCTGTCATGAAGGATCGCGCCATAGTGTGTAATTCAGGCCACTTCAACGTAGAGCTTGACCTAGAAGAGCTCAATACGATGGCCACCATGTCCAATGTGAAGGAGAACGTTGATGAGTACCTCATGGCTGATGGGAGGAGAGTCTATGTCCTTGCAGAGGGGAGGCTCATAAACCTGTCAGCAGCATTCGGCCACCCCCCTGAGGTGATGGACATGAGTTTCGCCAATCAGGCCTTATGCGTCAGGTACCTTGTTGAGCACAAACTTCTTGTGAACGATGTTTACAGCGTTCCGGTAGGGATAGATCGACGAGTCGCGGAGCTTAAACTGGAGGCACTCGGGATTGAAATTGAAAAGCTCACAGACGAACAGAGGAAATATTTGCATTCGTGGACTTTAGGCACTTAGACGTAAGATTGATTATTTGTGTTAATGAGATAAGAGAGAATCGAAAACAACATACTCAATGTCGTGCTGGAAAATGCCATGACGGTTATTGAAGATTATATAAGGGAAGTATTTGGGCACAGTGCAGAGGTGAAAGGGATAAGAGAGTTGGGCCTCGTGCCTGTTAATGAAGAGCTCAAGGGCTTCGGCTACGGAAAGCCGTATCAAATTGATGTCATGATCGATGGCGATTACAAGTCCGTTGTCCTGTCATCGATGCGCCCGGAAGGGGGGTTTGGTCACGACCACTTTTCAGATAGGGCACAGATATTAATCTGGCAGCACTCGACGTTCGGAAAGCTTCCGAGACACGTACGATCCCTCGATGTCGGGTATTTCACAACAGAGGGAGGGATGCGTTCTGCGGGAGATTCGGAAGAGTACTTCATCCTCATGGACAAGGTAGATGGGGTGGAGTACTTTAAAGATCTCGACAGAATCAAAAACACAGGTGTATTGGACAATCTCGACGTCGCTCGTACTGAGGTTCTTTCTGACTACCTGGTCGATATCCATAAGATCAGGTGGAACGATCCCGTTCTCTACACCCGGCGGATACGAGACCTCATCGGCCATGGAGAGCTCATCATGGGATTGATTGACAGCTATCCGTCCGACTTCGAATTTTTTTCACCTGATGAGTTTTTGGCGCTTGAAAAGCGATGTGTAGACTGGCGATACACCCTCAAAGATCGTTGCCACAGGCTCTGTGTAGTGCACGGAGACTACCATCCGTGGAACGTCATGTTCAGAAAGAACAGTGACTTTACGGTACTTGATAGGAGTCGAGGGGAGTGCGGAGAGGCGGCTGACGATATTACTGCCATGAGCATCAACTACCTGTTTTATTCTGTTCAAAAATACGGCAAATTATCACATGAGTTTAAAACACTGTTTAGCACGTTTATAACAAATTATCTCGACAAGACAGGTGATGACGAGCTGCTGGAGGTGGTCCAGCCTTTCTTTGCATTTCGGGGCCTCGTCGTTGCCAGCCCTTTGTGGTACCCACACCTCGATGCAGAGGTGAGGGTCAAGCTCTTTAACTTCGTTCAGAATATACTTGAAATTGAAACATTTGACTATTTAGAAGTGAATTCGCTGCTGGAGGGCTAATCAATACCGTGGCGTGGGCTATATGGATAACGGGACTGCCTGGAAGTGGCAAGACGACGATAACACGGGC
>CAZKZX010000235.1:0-3213 GCA_964557335.1 uncultured Methanomicrobia archaeon
CTCAAAGCCCCCGGATTCGATCCCTATCACCATTGCGCGAGTAGCAACGTCTTGAACGGCTCTTTCTACGTCTTCGCCGATGATGCTCGACGCGCAGCACGATAACACTGCAAGGAGTTCCGGGTTGAGCTCGGCGTCGAGTTCCTCTATAGCGTCTTTAAGTTTCTCTTCGGCTCCGAAGATGACATCTTTTTCATCCATGCAGGTCGAGTACACGTTTGACGGTTTATCCCCTCGCATTCCCATTATGTAATTGATGTGGTAGACGCACCCCTTCGGTCCGTGGACGATGATTGCGCTGTTTTTTATGTTGCTAATCGCCTTGATCGTCCCAAACAGCCGACACGTGCCGCGGGGGATCTTAACCGCCGTTTTTGTCAATGTCTGCGCTCCTCGATTTTTTATTCACTGTTCGTGATAATATTTGTGCGTGTTACTTATAAGGTCATCGGCCGAAATTGTAGCGTAACAGCAGCTCTAGCAGTGCGATCAATCCGGTGCTCGCAATTGCTCAATGAGGCGGACGAATTTCAGCTGATGTTCCCTAGCCAAAAACACACAACCACACTGAAGCCATGCCAAAAACAAAGGTAACACGAAAGGGATAGTGATGAAGGACATACTTTACAACGCAACTGATTTATGGCGAGGCGAACAATTGGATATTACACCGTGAGGGAAGGGGCATACCGTGACGACCATCATCGCACACAAGAACACCGATGAACCAACGAGCGGACCACGCGGATTTCACGTCCTTGCCAAGCCCACCGGTGCTGCCTGCAACCTGAATTGTGCGTACTGTTTCTTCTTATCAAAGGAGCGCCTCTATCCGAAGAGCCGCTTTCGCATGTCTGACGACGTGTTAGACGCTTATCTCCACCAGTACCTCGCGGCACAGCGTGGAGCCGCAACGATTGCGTGGCAGGGCGGTGAGCCGACCCTCATGGGGTTGGACTTTTTTCGCCGTTCGATAGCGCGCGAGCAACGGATCGCACCTCCCGACCTCATCATCGAGCACACCTTGCAGACGAACGGAACACTGATCGACGAGGCGTGGTGCGAATTCTTCCGCGAGAACCGTTTCCTCGTCGGCCTCAGCCTCGACGGCCCAAGGGAGCTCCACGACGCGTACCGGCGGAACAAGAAGGGGGGACCCACCTTCGATAACGTCATGAGGGCGGCAAAGCTGATGCGCGAGCACGGCGTCGACTTTAATATCCTTGTCGCGGTCCACGCGGCGAACGCTGATCACCCGCTGGACGTGTACCGCTTTTTCCGCGATGAGGTCGGCGCGGAATTCATGCAATTCATCCCGATTGTGGAGCGCGACAATGCGACCGGGTTTCAGGAGGGCGATGCCGTCACGGAGCGCTCCGTGACCGCAGACCAGTGGGGGCGCTTTCTGACCACTATTTTTGACGAGTGGGTGCGCCGTGATATCGGCCGCGTGTATGTGCAGTTCTTCGATGCCGCGTTGGCCGCGTGGGCGGGAGAACCGCCCGCGCTGTGCATCTTCGCTCCGACCTGCGGAACCGCCCTTGCGCTCGAGCACACCGGCGATCTATACTCGTGCGACCACTTTGTTGAGCCGCGCTACCTGCTTGGAAACATCCTCGATACCCCGATGCGCGAACTGGTGGCATCCGACAAGCAGCGGCAATTCGGCCTGGCAAAGCTCGAGACGCTCCCGCGCTATTGCCTCGAGTGTTCGGTGCGCTTTGCGTGTCACGGAGAGTGCCCAAAAAACCGCTTTATGACTGCCCCAGACGGCGATCCGGGGTTGAACTACCTCTGCGCAGGATATAAGGAGTTTTTCACCCACGTTGCCCAGCCCATGCAGATCATGACCGACCTCCTGCGCAGAGACTTGGCACCCGCCGAGATCATGCGCATGTACGCCGCCGAAGATGGACAAAGGCTCAGGCGGGCATTCGCAACAGCTAGGCGCAATGATCCGTGCCCGTGCGGCAGCGGCCGGAAGTATAAGCGCTGCCACGGGGCACCGCGATCCCTGCACTAGCCGTGATCGATCCCACAGCGAGGGGCCGGTGATGACACAAGGAGTGTTTTGAGGCTTGCTAAGCCTTTATAATGCGACTGAGCCGATGCACAGCAGCCGACAGCACCAGCTGATATGGCACGATTGCCTTCAAACGAACAGACAGACCAAGGCGAGGCGTACGTCTGCAGGCCTTGTCGGATTCTTGTGGCAATCCGTTCTTGATGTAATCGTCGCGCATTCCTGGACGTTAGGGTGCACTTTATCAAAAAAAAGTGTCACTCGAACGTCAGCTGCGACACTCGGAAACGGCAGCTAATCCTTCAGAATCCACCTCATGACTTCTTTCTCGTGGTCGATGAAACGTTCACCGGTGACGTCCACCACGACTCCCTCGATCGTTCCGCCCGTAAAGGTGAACGGTGGCTTGTAGTCCGGCGAGACCGGAGACCCACTATCGCGGCCTACACAAATCCCCTCACCGGCAATGCTGAAGTTACCTGGCTGCGTCTTGATCTCCCTCTGTCCTACCTGCTCGGTATCGATATAGAGGGTGAGCGTGCCGAGAGCGCTCATGGTCTTCGGGTCTTGGCCGGTTTTGTTGAATCCGGCGGTGAAGACGTGCCGGCCGGTGCTGATCTCAACGTTTGAGCTGACTTTTTGAACATCCCCGAGCCAGTTGTAGACATAATGGAGCCTCTTGCCTTGTATGTACAGGCTGTGCCCGCCCATGAGATGACCTTGAGCGAACAGCACACCCTCCGCCTCGCTGGTGTCAACGACGACGCCGGCGGCTATGCCAAATGAACGTCCGCGTATGTCAGCGGCGATTCCTTCGATCACCTCCGCGCAGTGCGGATAATAGACATAGCGGTTTCGCGGTTTAGACGGCTGCGGTCGCGGCACGAACGCTAATTCCAGCGGCGTACGATCGTCCAGTGGCAGCCCGTGGTAAACGCCGGCGTAGTAGTACCAGAGTCCCTTGAGGAGTTCCAGTTTATCAGGATGCTGATCAGCGACGTTCTTCACTTGCGACCGGTCCTCCCTGAGGTTGTAGAGCTCCCAGACGTCGCTGGCAAAGTTACCCCAACCTGACAATGGCGGGTGCAGAGTGTTCGCCAGCCACCCTTCGTGGTAAATGGCGCGCTGACCGAGCATAGAATAGAACTGAGTTTCCCTTTCGGGCGCGCTCGGGTCGTCAACGGTGCGCC
>CAZKZX010000236.1:0-3202 GCA_964557335.1 uncultured Methanomicrobia archaeon
CAGGAGCACTGGTCCCTGATGTTCACGAACTCAAAGAGGTAGGGGTTCAGCCCGGCTTCCTTGCAGGCAGACTTGAAAAGGGGCGCATGGGTCCTCGGGGTGCAGGAAGCGACAACGACCCTGTTTAAATTGTGGTTCTTGATCGCATTCTTTATTGCTCTCAACCCGTCATCGGCACAGGTGTAGAGGTTCTCCTCTGCATAGACAACCTTCGGGAGCCTCTTCACGTACTCGATAACCGATGGAACATCAACGAATCCGCCGATATTCGTTCCACAGTGGCAGACGAATACGCCTATGCGAGCTTCTTCCATGGCTTTAAGAGACTATGCCTTGGCCGGAATGGTCTTCTCCACTTCCCATGGCTGCCACGAACTCAGCTGCCCTCGCAGAAGCACCGCTTGCATCGATGACCGCATCGGTTATATCCATCGGTCTCTTCCCGTAACCGCACACAAATATCCCGGGGACGTTGGTATCCACCGGCGAATACAGTTTATCCTTTACTTTGAAGAAGCCATCCTCATCGAGTTCTATGCCGAGTATCTCTGCAAGCTCTCCCGCCCCCCTGCTCGGCAGAAGAGCTACCGCCAGAACAACGAGGTCAACCTCCAGACTCTTCACCCTCCCACTGTCCTGGTCATAATACCATATCAGGAGGTTCCTCCCCTTTGTCTCCCTTATCTCCCCCGGTTTTGCCCTTATATAGTGTATTCCATATTCGGTCTTCCCCCGGTCGAGATACTCCTGAGACCTCTTCCCGAACCCTCGCATCTCCGTGTAGAAGATATAATTCTCAATATCAGGCTGATGCTCCCTCGCAAGCATGGCACTCTTCGTCGAAAACATGCAGCATACCGAGGAGCAGTACGGACTGTGTTTTACATCCCTGGAACCGACGCACTGGATGAAGGCGATCCTCTTCACTCCACGTTTATCAGAGATCCGCTCGAGGTGCCCTCCTGTCGGGCCGGCGGCGTTGATGAGCCGCTCATACTGGATGGAAGTTATCACGTCTCTGCACGTTCCATAGCCGTATTCGCTCATGGAAGAGGGGTCAAAGACATCGAGACCCGTCGCAACCACGATTGCACTCACTTTCAGTTCAAACTCCTTTGATTTTTGATCCAGGTCAACCGCCCCGGCAATGCATACCACTTTGCAGTTTCCGCACTTTGTACACGTTCCCTCGTCGATAATCGCCACCCTGGGGACAGCCTGCTGGAAGTAGAGATCCACGCTCCGCCTCCTTCCGAGACCAACATTGAATTCATCAAGGGATTCGTATGGGCATGCCTTTATGCAGTCGCCGCAGCCCGTGCACTTCTCTTCATCAATGTATCTCGGCCTCTTGAGGACTTTCACGGTGAAGTTCCCGGCGGATCCCCTCACCCCCTTTACGTCTGAGCAGGTGTAAACGGTGATATTCGGATGATTGAAACAGTCTATCATCTTCGGCGCGAGGATACATATGGAGCAGTCGTTCGTCGGAAACGTCTTATCAAGTTGCGCCATGCGACCGCCTATGCTCGGTCTCCTCTCGACCATGGAGACCTTCAGCCCCTTATCGGCAAGATCAAGGGAGGCTTGTATTCCAGCAATCCCCCCACCGATGACGAGCACATTTCCTGTCATCTTTTAACTCAACAGGGTAGAAAACTCCTGTCTCAATCTCCCAAAACCTTTCTTCTCTTTCCATGAAGCCAGCCTCTCTATTTCACCCCGGTCTGCAGAGGTCTCTTCCAGGTCTCTCAATAATCTGAGGAGCTCCTCCCCTCTTCTCGATCTTGTTATCACCGTGGAATAGCCAGCCGGACTTCCAACAGAGCCAACAGAAATGTCTGCCAACCTTGATGTAAAATCTGTGCAGAAGGAACAGTTTCGTCTGACAGCATCCTGCAGCTCAGACACCTTGCATGAGACCTGCATCCCCCCATCTGTAACAATGAAGTTACCCTTCGTTATGTCTGCTCTCTCTGCCTTATCCAGATCAACCCTTAACAATTCATCCACCCTCTGCTTGAGTTTAAAGTATTCGAAGTTCTCCATGCAGAAAAGCCCAATTACAAAGAGATCTATATCGGGCATGGCTTTCTGAATCTCCCTTATACCTGAGACTTGACAGGGCAGTCCAACAACAGCAATCTTCTTCTTTTCTCTCTCCTTTATTGCCTCGACGAGTTTCCCTGGGACCGGTATGAGCTGGTATTTTGTTCCCTTTGCCGCTATAATATCACTGGCGTCCTCTGCCATGACAGCCTCAACTTGAGGGCTATATCCCCTCCGTACAACTATCGCACTGTCAAAGAACCCATTTTTCATGCCTTCGACCAGGAGGGAGGTGACCACACCACCGTCCTGGCCTTTGATTGCTGTTTTTGCTGCCTTTACCTCCCTATAAATACCGTAATTTTCATTCTTTTCGCCGTCGAGAAACCTCTGCTCAAGTTCGGACAGGTGTATCTTCCCTGTCCCGGATTGAAGGGCTTCAGCTCTGAGACCCAGGATGAACCTTGGATAATTCACATCGGAAGGACATGCACTGCTGCATAACTCGCAGACCATGCAGGCCCAGATTCCTCCGTCTCTTTGAATCTCCCCAACAACTCCTCTTAAGGCCCGTGCGACATTTAAAACAGGGGAGAAATTACTGTCCACCCTGGCTATAGGGCATCTGGCAGTACACTTTCCGCATTCCAGGCAGTAATATGCATGGGTCTCGGCGATGAGTCTCTTTGCCAGGGTGGACTCGTCTGATGCGAGCGTCCAGAATTCGGTATCATAGTGCGGGATAAATTTCGGCCAATCTCTCATGATAGCAGCGATTGATTCCAGCAGTACATCCTCTTTGGTTCTGTTCGTTTTGGCGTGTTTGCCCAAACTGTGCATTCTGAGAGGTTGATAATACATTCTCAGCATATTTTGTGGAAAACTGCCCCTCGGAATATGCTCCAGTTCCCGATTTACCTGCTCTCTCATCTCCTTGAGCTTGTTTATTCCTTCGACTACCTTAGGTCCCACATTATGTAAGCATGTATGGTGGGTATAAAGAGTTTCTCCTCAATTCAGTGCGCTGGGATAATCGCCCGATAATCCCGTATCAGGCACAAGCCTCACACGAAGATCTCCCAAACAGGGTGCATTATGGAAAAATGGTTTGATTTCAGATGAACAGCGGTGCAAAGACCACAGCCACGATCGC
>CAZKZX010000237.1:0-3198 GCA_964557335.1 uncultured Methanomicrobia archaeon
GGAATTTATTAATTTTAATTAAATTAAAACATTTCCATAAAAAAATCTTAGAATTAACAAATACTCTTCAGAGTTTTTATTAAACTAATAAAAAATGAACGACGAGGCTTATAAAAAATAGAGGTTCGTTAAAACACTATAATAGAAATACACGTAAATAGATATGAGGGTGAAAGACTACTTGGAATTCTGAAATACTTTCAGACAAAATTTGTAAAAGTATTTCTAGCGATTAACAGCAATAATGCCCACTCTTCTTTAGATATGCTCCAGGCCAGTATGTAATGTTAGTCCTCTTTATTTTTCTGCATTGGAGCAATCCGCTCGTAAATTATCTAAAAACGCCTTTTTTAGAGATTTAAAGTTATGTATAATCCAACTACGGGGGTGCGGAGTCATTAGTGCGGTAATCGCGAAGGTCATTAATGAAATTATGAACAAGTCAGCCAATACAATTAAATTTGAAGTGTATTGGGGAAACCATAAGCGTCCCAAACAAGGGATGCTGAACGCTCCGATAAACGGAAGACCTACGTCGACGAGATACCATTGCCTCTGTTCCCCTCTGAGCAAGCGGCGATGCATCAATTGTACAGTAATGAAAACATAGCCGCTGTAGAGCAAGACCAATACTATAGCTGCCCCAACCCCCCCATAGCGTTGAGTTAACAGGATTATGCCTGGTACAAGGACTATTATCGACACTAAGTTTTGATACAATGCTAACTTTGTCCAATCATTTGCCAATTGCAGAGCGTATGGCATGTACGTGAGGGCATTAAGAGCAGCCCCTACTACCAATACACTTGCTATCACGTGGGTCTCACTTGCAATTAAGGGATTGCCAGTCCACATCTGCAATATTTCGGGTGCAAAGAGCGCGATAAAGACTGCCATTGGCAATATGATTACTGATACAGACTGGCAACTGTCGTGATACAGATTTTTCAAGCCTGTTTTATCATCGTCCATTACGAGTTGCGATAATCGTGGAAATATCGCCGTAAAAAATGGAGTGACTGCCAGCAATACTACGGAAGCAACGCCAGATGCTAAAATGTAGTAGCCAAACGACTCCAACGTTAACATTTTGCTCAGAATTACTTTGTCCATTTGCAGAACTACTCCTCCCAGGATACTAATCCCAGTGACCCCAGCAGTAAAACGCCAAATTTCATTAAAGTGACTTTTTTGCGGTCTAGCTGGCGAACCGGTCAGAGGCAAATTCCGCCATAACGCAAGCGCAGCAAGAAAGGTTTGAGCGATGCTTATTACTATTTGCCACTCAAAAAACGCTTGTACAGTAGGCGAGACTATCCAGAGTATCACAACAGCCCCAATGCCGCGAAATGTAGCAAAAACTACGTCTACGCCATTATACAGCACTTGTTTCTGTAAGCCGATTAATCCTCCGTAATACAATGATAGAGGGAGATCAAACGCAATTACGAGACCCATCATCATCACAGCTTGTTGCACAGAACTGGCGGGCAAACGTTGCGTCATTATCCAGTCGTTGGAAATGATGGGTGAGAGAAAAATTACTATAAATGCCATAGCAATTGCTAGAGCCCAATAGACCACTTCCAATGTCCGGACCAGGTCACGTTTTTTTTGATCAGTCCCTGGTTGGGTAGATAATCTCGCCAACTCTCGAGTCACGGTCGTGCTTAACCCAGTAACTAAAACTAAAAACAGAGTCTGTAAGGTAACGAAAAAGCCGACTAAGCCGAAAGCTTCCATACCTAAAAACTTGATATAAATTGGAATAAATAACAAAGCCATTAGGGCTGTCCAGCCCCTGCCAACAAAATTCGCGATAATATTCCGCTCGATAATTTTCCGCTTCGTTAGTGGCACAAAAACCCTCAATTTATTAACTGTATCCTATATAACGGTATCATCATTTCATTCGATGTAATTTTAAGGCCTCGAGAAAGTATATAAAACATACTTTGTGGCTTAAAAAACCTTATGACAACGTGATCGATAATGTCAACTTAGTCTCCGCTTATGTTATATAATAAGGCAGATACGAGACGATACGATAATGCTAGTGCTCTCCATTCTATTTCCGTCAACCTTTGAAACCGCTCGACTATTTACCTGAAAAATTAGTGAAATACCTAAAATTTCGTTACAATGCAGAATTGTTGGTTTTTTCTGGAAATCCCAGATATTCGAGCATTCGATTACGCACCTCTATTTGTGTTGCTTTTTGTACCTCCACCCCCTCGAAGCTATCTTCCATATAATTTAACGCAAACGTCGTTCTGCCGCACACGCTGACGCCACTTAACGTCGACGCACTTTGCGGCGCAAAGAACATCCGTTCAAGCCTGAGGCCGCCATACGTCTCGGGAAAATCCAATCTGCCTAGGTTTGCTATCCACGTTCCGGGAGAAGCCGAAAAAATCAGTTTAAACAATTGAAAGGCGATATTGTTCTTGTCCCGGGCAAAAGAGGACAGTTTATCGTAGCGACTAAACCCCTCAGGCACGTCTTTCGCGTATAAAACAAAGTTACCCGCGTCGGCTATGAGCGTTGGATCGAACCTATCAAATTCCGGCACAAGTCCATATACATCTCCTGCTTCCAGCTTTTTCCGCGCCCTCCGGTGAAACGTCCGAGCGTTCTCCCAAAAGGATTTCTTAGGGTCGTAATCGAATTTGAATTGAAAGCTGGCAATGAAAAGGCAAAATGCATCGCCCACAGGCTTATCTATACGATCCCTGAGGTCATATGAGATGCCAACATACTTTTGGTGCCCCCTGAACCCACCACAGACGTTATTGAGTGCTGCAACGTATGCCGTCATCGTCGCTGAGCCAACGGTTATTTCGTAGTCCCGACAGGTTTCGATAAGGCGTTCTGTCTCATCCTTTTCCAGTTGGAGCAGCACAATATTATACGTATATCGATCCCAGAACGCCTTATGGATATTGAGATAGTCTTCCTGGTCGAAGATCCAACGACTTTTACTCCACCGTTTATTAGTCAGGAAGATGAGCGGCTTTAGTATATTTTGAATGATGACCCTCTTAAACGATTTTGGAAAACAATCAGCATAAAGGGGTGGGACGATCGTCTTCGCCTCCAGCAGCGGATCGGCGACGTGCATAAGAATATCACGTATTAAAAAGGCAAGTGCCCTCCCGTCACAGATCTCGTGCTTGGCAAACACGATAAGATCAGACA
>CAZKZX010000238.1:0-3169 GCA_964557335.1 uncultured Methanomicrobia archaeon
TCTGCAGCCGGCTCAACCTCTCTTTACTCATGTCTTATTTTCAGGACAAACCGGGTAATATTTCCCGGTTTTTGGCCCCGCCGATTTCCCCGAGAATGTCTTAATTCGTCGCATTTATGGCCTAATTAATGCTAACTTTGGCCTATCTATGGCTTATTATGTGCATTATTAATTCACCCGGCGGATGACATTTCTTTCACGGAGATAAAGACATTCGGCGAACGAAGGCCTGGACTTATCGACAGTATGGCTTTCCCGTGTCGGCGTCTTTCTTCTGCCCATGTTTTAAGCTCTTAGAGAGTGCCGAAATCGTCAAGAATTTCGGCCTCTCTCTTCTTATATTGAGTATAAGAAGTATAAGGCGACATTTCCCGCCTGTTGGCTTGCGGTTTATGCCACGCGTTTCGGCGGTTTATGCCACGCGTTTCGGCGGTTTATGCCACACATCCCTATTGCGCACGATTTTTCCCCGAGAGAGGTTGCCACTTAACCCCCACTTTTTAACCTTTTCAGGGCCGGAAAGCGGTCGATATTGAGATAAATCACATCTTTCGTGTCCCTGGAGCCCGCCTGGTTAACATCCACCCGGAGGATATAGCCCAGAGATTGAGCGGTTTCATAACACCGGGAGAGAATTTGGCGAATCTCCCCGGGCCGATTGATCCGCTTGATTTTGAGCTTCTCGGCGAGCTTGAGGAAATTGATCTCAATTACCCCCGGCCGTGAGGAGCGGGGATCGGCCATTGCGTAGAGAAATTCGGCGAAATTTAGTTCGGCGGCCGAGGGCTTCCCTTTTTGCTTCCGGCGATAGTCGGCAATCTTTTTCCCGAGAAGCCTGGGGATGTCTCGATAATAATGGTCAACCTCTCCGACCGCGTTTTTATTCAATTGGATTAAATAATGTTAGAAGCGTTTTTCCCCTTCCTTGTCTTGACGCCTTATCCCGGGGAGTTCCCGGTCCTCCACCTGTTCATATATTTTCGCAACCTTGATAATCGGGGCCCGGGTTAAAGCAACGGTCCAAATCGATTCACCCTTTTTATCCAATCCCGTTCTCATCTTAAAGACAAAGGGGAAGGGCTTATCCGATAATCCTAGGAGCGTTCTTTCTATCCTTTTTCGCTGATAACCCATCGCCTCAGCCCGATAACGTGACCCGTCGGGGCGAGTGATCCATCCGACACCCAGGAGGTCATACAGGGCCGCGCGGGTGAGCGTGATTTTTTCCGGATAATGGCCCTGTTTTAATCCCGCGTCCGAAAAGGCCGCCTGGACCGCATGGAGGATCCGCTTCTCGTCGAAAGTCAGGTCGATTGAATTGAACCCACCGTTTATGGCAACCTCGATTTCCTGCCGGGTCGTCCCCGGAGTGAGCGGAAGAAGGAGGTCCTCTTGATCCAGAGGTCGCAACGTGATATCGAGAAGCTGCTTAGGTCCCTTGAAAAATTCCGGGGAGAAAGGGTCCCGGGTGATTACATCCCAGAGAATCTTGACGTCAAGGTCGTTTTGATCCGGATATCGAGTCCCGTCCGGGAGGAGCTCCTCTCCGGATTCAATCCTTTTCTTTTTGGCTTCGAGCTCTGCTTTGGTCCCTTCCCCGAAGATGATGACTTCCCGGGGCTTCTTTTCTTCGCTCACGTCGTTTCCATTTCTCTAAATGTCCAATACCGAAAATCAGCCCCCAACGTTATCGGGCCGCCCGGAACCTTGACATCGCGGGCCGAATTGACAAAGAGCTTGCGGATTCCGTCGTCTCCATAAGTTCTAAGCTCTTCTTCCGTCTGATTTGCTTGGAATTCAAGGAGGAAATGGCCCGTATATTCGATATCGCCGGACTCTTTAGGCCGTCCCCCCTCCCTGGAGAGCTCGGAGATTAGGAGGATGGAAAGGCCGGGATCGTCGGCCTTGAGCTCCTCCAGGCCCCGGAGCCATAAGTCAACGGCAGCCCTCCGCTCCCGGAGATTCTCCATCGGGAGCTTTTGGAGTGAGTCGATGACCATGAAAACATCTGATCGGCCAGCCGCTTTCTTGGCCTGTTTGATTTGGCCCCCGATTTTCTCGATGGTCAACTTCCGGTCCGTGATGATCGAGAAATGCTTATTCTCTCCAAGGCGAAGAATTCCGCCGTCTGCACAAGCGGCCTGGTCCCCCACCGGGGAATATATCTCCTCAAGGGAGAGATGCGATTTCCGGCTAAGCTCCCGCGCCATGAGGTTGAGCGGCCCATTCTCAAAGTCGAAATAGAGGACCGGAACACCCTGCCCGTAGAGGTCGGAGGCAATCTGGAGGGCGAGTGTGGATTTTCCCGTTTTCGGTTTCGCCGCCAGGACAATAATTTCCCGAATCCCCATGAGAGAAGAGGCTAGGAGGGGAAGGGATTTAAGATCATGGCCCCAAAGTTTCGAGCCCCGCCGTGTTTCGATGTAGGACCGAAGGCTGCTAGCCCGGGCCGCCATGGAGACCTCCTCTATGTCGGGGAGGTCTTCAGGTTCATAGTCGGCAAGGATTTGTTTCAGGACCGGAAGAAAATCGGGCTCCCTGAGCACACTTCCGATCGCCGTCTTGACTTGTCGCTCCTTTTCAAGCCGGACCAACTGATTGATATAATCCCGGAAATAGGTCTCCCCGAAATTCCCCTTAATGACTCCATCCGCCAGGCTGGAAATATAGGCGGGCTGGACCTTCGCCGAAAGTGCGTCGGCCAAGATGACCATATCAATGGGGCCATTTGTCCTTCGGAGTTCCCGAATCTTCCGGAAGATGATTTGATTGTCCGGATAAGAAAAAAGATTCTCATTCAGCCGGGAAGAATCAAAACCCTCAAGCATATAAAAGAGGACGGCCTTTTCTATTTCATAACTCATTTTAATTTCATTTCCTTCTTTCGCCGTTTCAATTCCTTGGCTCTCTCTTGGATGAATTCCCAGGTGTATCCTTGTATCGCCTCAAAAAGAGCCTGTTGCTTTGTTATGCCCCGAATTCTTGCAATCTCCCAAAGTAAATCAGCCTGAGCACCCATTATTTTTGAGGTGATCCTCTTTCGCTTGTGAGTCTTCATTTGCTTATCTCCACATCCTCGACCTTGACATGATGAGCTACGGCCAAATCCTTTAACCTCTTGAGATACGCGGGCTGGAAAGCCGCCCCGGACTCGGAGAGGAGCGATAGG
>CAZKZX010000239.1:0-3152 GCA_964557335.1 uncultured Methanomicrobia archaeon
CACCCAGAATTAACTGACGACGTGAGATTTCATAGATATTTTCTAAATATATTTAGCAAACAAATAGATTGATAAGAACCTTGATAAAAATAAAGCGTGATTCTCTCCACAAGACGGATCTTAGAAAACCGCTGTGAACAGTGTGCATTTAAATAAGCATTCTGCTGCATAATTATTTTAAAACAATGGGAAACATTTATATTGGTTACAATAAGATCGATGGAATCAAAAATCAGAGCCGAAACTCGCCGTTACCCGTGATGAGATCCTTGCAGCCGTAGGTTCGAGATATGTTTGGGCACCGATTTTGAAGGAGCTAAGAGAAGCAATAGAGGAGAGAAAGTTCAAAAAGATCGCAATTGTCGGCACGCCTTGTGTCATGACCGCTGCACGGAAGATTAGGGAGTCCGACCTCGACGTGCTCTCCATCTATAAAAATGCAATACGTCTTTCGTTAGGGCTCTTTTGCACTGAAATTTTTACCGATAAACTCCTTAACAAGCTTGAAAAAGAATTGGACATAAATCTTTTCGATGTCAAGGGCAAGCTTATTGTAACGCTGAACAACGCAGGTAAAGTGGAGATACCCCTAAAAGACATCAGCGATGTTAAAAAACAGGGGTGTGAGTGCTGCTTTGATTTCACGAGCGAAGATGCAGATATTTCGCTAGGGGCCGTCGGTTCCGAACCTGGCTTCACAGTAGCAATCGTCAGAAACAAAACAGGTGAAGGGTTCTTAAAGCTTTCAGCGTCAAACGGTTACATCGAGTTAAAACGCGGAGTAGACATAGAAGCAATTGCAAAAATCGGGGCGAAGAAGAAAGGAATGTCAGCAGAAGCTGGACGAGAAGCATTGAATAAGGGCGCACAAGCGGAAATCACATGAAAGATAACTGCTATTTACGCATGCGTTCAGTATTACGCGGATCTGAGTAGGGGCTCTAAAAAAGTCCTCCCCCTCTCGTGACCTTCGATAGTTCTGTGTTCGTCTATTAAAAAGCCGTTATAGTTGATCTTTTGAAGTGCACGTATAACTTCGTTCCAATTAACGGTGCCTTGTCCAACGATCGAATGTGATTCTCGAAGCCCGTCGTTGTCGTGTATGTGGACGTGCTTAATCCTCGCACCAAACTTATCGATCATCTCAGACGGTGGAATGTCGGTGGTATTACAGTGGCCGACGTCAAACGTAATTTTCAGCCATTTTGAAGATAATTCATCCACAATACGCACTATGCCATCGCCTCTCCACGTGTCAATAAACGCTGGTGGCTGTCTCGGCATGTTTTCTAGACACGCTAACATCTTTTCTTCTTCTGCCCTTTCGCAAATTGTTGAAAAAGAGTCAAACTGATTGCTCTTAGCAATCGCTTCAAGTTGTTTTATACTCCTAGGGTAGCTGACAACCCCCGGATGAATGACTATTAGGTTACATCCGAGGTCCTTTGCGTATGAAATTGAATGTATAATTTCATTGACAGAGGCTTCTCTCATGTTCGGGTTGGTGCTGGCAACGTTTATGCCGCAATAAGGAGCGTGCATCGTGTAGGTAAGATTGTACTGTTCTTTTAGTTCAAGAAAGGAGTCCACATTTCTTAAGCCATAGTACACGTGCGGGTATTCTGAAACGAGTTCTATTATCTTAAACGCGTCAGCCACTCTCTCGATAAATTCAGAGACGTTCATTTCCATCATCGATGAAACGCCGTATTCCATACTTCAGCCAACGCCTTTGCTGCACATAAGTTTGTCGTTAAAAAAAGGTGAGGGAGGAGGTTACATTACGCAAGTACGTTGAGGCGTTTGGATCTACGCTCCATTTGCTAACGACTTTAGCGCTTGTATAACCATCTCTACATATTCGGTCTTAGGCTTATCGTAATGATCACGTGCCTTTTTAACTTCTATATCATCTGAATCAAGCTTTTCCACACGGTCAAGCGTTTTTTGTGCTGTCTCTAACACCCACCTATCTCTAATTTTTGAATCGACAATATTGATAGCTTCCGGCCTGATTGAGACTTTTGGATCACCTTCTGGCGGGTAATAGATATTCAGCTTTCCGACAACTGCTACGAAAACCGGGGGTTCAATGCCACTTAATTTTGTAGCCGCTTGCGGTTGGTATTGTCCCGCGTAAATAGTAAACACTCCTGTTGGATCTGAAACTCTGCCTCTCCAATATTCAGATTCTGCCCCTATATTTTCTTTTTCAGTAAGAGTTCCTACGACAAAAACACGATTGCACTTTGCTCCCGTGGGCGTTATGATGTACTGCGGTGCGTACGGATCTTCATGTTCTTTATAGTAAAGGTTTGAATCACGAAGCTCTTTCGCAAAGACTCTTCTCGCGACTTCACGCTGCTTTATCGACATTTACTGCTGCCTCTGCACGTTTTAATGTGAAATCGACCTCTCCTTCGTCCACGTCTAGGAGTTCTTCAAAGCCAGTTACTAAAATCCATCGCGGCGTTTTGGTACCCCGAATAGAATAATATCGTCCCACAATCATGTCGGTTATCGTATCAGAGACGATGTTTTGATCGAGCGCATCAATCGCCATATCCTTGGCAGTTTCCAGCGTGATCCCTGTCACCTTCTCTGTCAAATCACAGTTGAAAAGTATGTCGTGCACTTCGTCACCATCATCAAGTACTGCTTTTATCCGTAAGTCGTAGATGCTTTCGACTTTGCCGTGTTCAGGGCAAGAGCCCTTGATCACAAGCCTTCCGCAATCAGGGCACCTTTTGATCAATCCAGAACCCGACTGGACGTCGATTATCACTCCAGTCAGATGCTCTTCGGCGCGGACTACAGTGACCTCTTCGTCAAGGGGCGTTATTTCTGTCATCTTATTGAAACTTACGCTAAACCTTCCTTGCCACAATTTGGTTACGACATTTCGAATGGCGTAGCTTTTGCCTTCTTCTAGCAGCAGCGGCAACTGCGCGTTTGCCCAGTTCGTGAACTTTATCGTGCCACTTTCATCTCCAAGTAACCCAACTTGCGCGATAGATGGCGCGTTGGGCTCCCACAGCTTTACAACTTTTACTTTAAGGTTTAGCCACCGTTCTTGGTCGTTCACGTCAGAGATTTTTGCATAGACGCCTTCCGACGACGTTCCTGATCGCTCCCGAGGAGCGCGATGCTGT
>CAZKZX010000240.1:0-3148 GCA_964557335.1 uncultured Methanomicrobia archaeon
CTCTCGTTGAAAAATAGTTCGGAAAAATAGGAGCTACCCCGCGATACAGGCAAGCACGAACTTTTGACTGCTAGGCAACTTTCTTGTCACGCCAGCTATTTCGAAAGCTTCAAAAAACGTGAATTGATCGCCACGATCACCGTACTGACTGACATCAATATTGCACCCGCCGCAGGGGTCAACAGGACACCATAGGGATAGAGGATCCCGGCCGCCAGCGGGATGGCGAAGGTGTTATACCCCGTCGCCCACGAGAGGTTCTGCACCATCTTTCTGTACGTCGCACGGGAGAGCCCGATGATTGCCACCGCATCAAGGGGGTTGCTCCTCACGAGGATGATATCCCCCGTCTCTACCGCAACGTCCGTACCCGCACCAATGGCAATCCCGACGTCCGCCTGTGCCAAGGCCGGCGCATCGTTCACCCCGTCACCTGTCATGGCAACCACCAAGCCCCTCGACTGGACCTCTTTTACCTTCGCCACTTTTTCCTGCGGGAGCACTTCCGCAAAGTATTCATCAAGTCCGATTTCTTCTGCTACCCACCGCGCCACCTGGCGGTCATCGCCGGTGAGCATCAGCGTGTGAATGCCCATTTCTTTGAGGGCGGCAATCGCCTGTTTCGACTCAGGCCTGATGACATCCGCAAGGGCGATTGCCCCCGCTACCGCACCACTAATCATGACGTATACCACCGTTTTTCCCTGAGAATTGAAGCGCTTAATGCGTTCATCCGTGATAGCAAGGCTCTGTTCTTTCAAGTACCCAGGACTCACCACCCGTACTTCTTTGCCATTAACGTTCCCCTCTACTCCTTTCCCTGGAAGCGCCTTAAACGCCTCAACGCGAAGCGGCGTGCTGGCTGATGCCGCCACTGCATGGGCAATGGGATGTTCAGAGCGACCCTCGATGGCTGCGGCATAGTTCAAGAGAGTTTGCGTATCCAGTGCCGGATCGTCGGTAAAAGTAATGACATCAGTCACGCCAAACCTCCCCTCGGTAAGAGTACCGGTCTTGTCAAAGATGATCGCCTGGATATTCCGCGCACGTTCGAAGGCGGCACGGTTCCGTATCAGTAGACCCTTTTGCGCCCCAAGTGCGGTCGAAACGGCAACGACCAACGGGATGGCAAGGCCGAGGGCGTGCGGGCACGCGATGACCATGACCGTCACTGCCCGCTCGAGACCGAAATCTACGCTTTGATTGATGAGTGCTTGCCACACCAAGAACGTTATTCCCCCGCCTGTAAGGGCAATGAGAACCAGAGCGAGCGCCGCTCGGTCTGCCAAGTCCTGCGTCCGTGACTTGCTCTCCTGCGCTTCCTTCACGAGTTCGATCACCTGTGAGAGGAACGAATCTTTGCCCGTCTTTCTTATTGTGATCGTCACGGACCCCTCACCGTTAATCGCGCCACCAATAACCTGTGTACCGGGCTTTTTGGCCACCGGCTTTGACTCACCGGTGAGCATCGACTCATTTACCGACGTCTCCCCCTCGGTGACCTCGCCGTCAGCAGGAACCTTCTCGCCTGGTTTTACCAGGACGCGGTCTCCCACTTCGAGCGTCTCCAAGGGGACATCCTGCACGCTCCCATCGGACATGAGCTTGTGGGCAGCTGACGGCATCAAACGTGCCAGCTCCTCGAGCGCCCGCGATGCCCCCATGACGGAGCGCATTTCGATCCAGTGGCCTAAGAGCATGATGTCGATCAGCGTCGCAAGTTCCCAGAACAGGACGCCGCCGCGTAACCCGAACACCACGGCACTGCTGTAAAGGTACGCAGTCGTGATGGCGACAGCTATGAGCGTCATCATACCCGGCAGCCGCGCCCTGAGCTCATTGACGATCCCCTTCAGGAACGGATATCCGCCGTAGAAATACACGAAAGAGGCTAACACAAAGAGCAGGTACTGATCACCCGGGAACCTGAGTGCTCCACCGATGCCAGCGAACTCTTGAATCGACGGGGAGAGGATGAGGATTGGAATAGTAACGATAAGAGAGACCCAGAAGCGCTTCCTGAAGTCGGCGACGCTGTGGCCGAGATGGCGGGGTGCTCCCCTCCGTTCAGCAGGAGGATGGGTGGGGTGCTCATGTACGTGTCCTGCGGCGCCGTGAGGTACGGGAGCGTGCGTTTCATCATGACCTTCGTGTCCTTCGTGATGGTTGTGATTCATTGTCTCCCCTAC
Organism: uncultured Methanomicrobia archaeon; assembly: GCA_964557335.1. GTDB lineage: Archaea > Halobacteriota > Bog-38 > Methanoflorentales > Methanoflorentaceae > DASPRZ01. The sequence goes on from CAZKZX010000240.1 coordinate 2,190, forward strand.
GTCACCGTTCACATCCACTCAACACAGTGCTCGCTCTTATTACAAAGTTTTCCCCATTTTTGTAGGGCATATCGGTTCGTTTGTAGCTTGATCGACTGAATCACGAGGCTTTGGTTTCGCCGCAATTGTTACAAGGTGGCTGACGAATTTTTCAAGAATACAACAATAACATAACGCACTCACCGGGGGGCAATTTCCAGGATAAATGCGGTTTCATACTTGGCGGGGTGCGATGCGGGGCGGAACGAGCTGCTTCTCTCCGTCAGAGATAACGGCATCGGCATGGACATGCAGTACGCCGATACGGTCTTCACGATGTCATGTCGAGCGTTGTGCAGGGCACACCATCGCCCTAAATGATTCAATCCACGCTCGTTTAACGTCTGATTGATCAACCCCAAGTATCAGGCTGACGCGCAGCCCCACATACAGTGCATTGATGCCCCGAGCGAGAGCGTCGATATCTACATCGTCTCGTATGATTGAGAGCTGTCGCTGGTTCTGCAAAAATGACGTGATAACCTTGAGACTCCGCTCGTAATCCTCCCTGAGCATCGCTCGTAGCTCTTCGTCACGCGATGCTTTAGCGACAAACTCGAACGTCAGGTAGAGGTTGCTCTTTAGCTCGGGGCTCATCGAATACTCAAGGAACGCTTCGGCCCCTTCAAGCACGTTTCTGCCTTCAAACGAGAGGCGCATCGCTTCTTGTAGGTCGTGTTGTGCTCTCTCAACGATGGCGTGGAACAACTCCTCCTTGTTCTTAAAATACACGTAGACCGCCCCTTTGCTGACGCCCAGGTGGTGTCCAACGTCGTCCATGGTGGTCTGATCGTAACCTTTCTTAGAGAAGGCATCGAGAGCAGCACCGATCATTCGAATTTTCGCTTCTTCTTTGTATCCCGGAAGTACTTTGGGCATATTATCACCACTAGTGCGTAGGTGACTGTACTATTTAAACA
>CAZKZX010000241.1:0-3138 GCA_964557335.1 uncultured Methanomicrobia archaeon
TTAAAGAAATCAGGTTAAATTGGGATGTCAACTCTAACCCTTCAGATAAAGTACAAGCCGCACCCAAACCAGACTGCGTTCCACAATAGTACCGCTCGCTTTCGCCTATTAGCCTGTGGACGCAGATGGGGAAAAACAATAGCAGGCGCAAACGAATTCATCAAAATGCGCACATCTGCACCCCCTAACACTGTTGGCTATTGTGTCGCACCAACTTTTAACCATTCACTAAAACAATGGCGAGAAATCAAAACTTACTGCCCAAAAGAACTGCTCATCAATGAGAACAAATCAGCCCACACAATGACCTTATTAGGAAACAGAGAGATACAATTTAAATCCGCTGATAGTGAAGATAGCATGAGAGGCGATGCAGTACATGATGGGTGGTGGGATGAACCTGCACAAGTCCATGAAGACCGTTGGGCATTAGAATTTAGACCCAGCATAATGGACACTCATGGGCGGGTAATATTCACTGGAACTCCTGCTGGAAAGAACTGGTATTTTCAACTCTACACTCGAGGACAGGACCCGCACCAAACAGACTATAAAAGCTGGTCTTTCTCAAGCTACACAAATCCATACTTAGACCCGAAAGAGCTAGATGAGTTCAAACGTGACATGCCTGAGTTGGCGTTTAGACAAGAGATTCTAGGCGAGTTTCTTGATGAAGTAGGAAGCGTGTTCCGAAATGTTAAAGACTGTGTTAAGGGCGCTTTGGCTGCGCCTCAGGAAAACCATAGATACGTGGTTGGATGTGACCTCGCAAAACACGAAGACTTCACCGTTGTTTGCGTCTTGGACGATAACGGAGCACTTTGTCACTTCGATAGATTCAGCCAACTGGACTGGGTCTTCCAATCCAAACGTATACTATCTATATGCCAGCAGTACAATGGGGCCAGACTACTCATCGATTCGACTGGAGTAGGCGACCCAATCTACGACCAGCTTAGGCGCATGAACGTACAGGTGGAAGGCTACAAGTTCACCAATGCCAGCAAAAAAGACCTTGTAGAAAACTTAAGCCTCGCCATAGACAGCCACACGATTAGCTTTCCCGCAATCCCCGAACTGATTAACGAACTAGGATTGTTTGGCTACAAAATTAGCCCCGCAGGCGTCACAACCTACAGCGCACCTGAAGGCTATCACGACGACTGCGTAATATCGTTGGCGCTAGCGGCTTGGCAAATCAGCCAGCCTAAACCGTTCGCTACAAGTTTAGAATGGTAATCAAAATGATCAAACAATTAACATCAATAAAGCAATTCTTAGCCAAACACGGCTTCCCAGTTTACACTCAAAACGCCCTAAACAAAGCACAACGCCAATGGCAAGACCTAATCCCCAAAGACACCCGCCGAGTTCCGCAAATAGACTTCTACACCACAGGCTTAGAACACATCATAGAACCAGGCTACGATTACCGAGCACTCGTTCAGTTAAGCATAGGCAACGAGGTCGTGCGCAAAGTTCACGAAGCAGTTGTTAAGGAGTCTTGCCGTAACAGGTGGGAATCTAAAGAACGCTTCAACATGAAATGCAAGGTGTGCGGCGCAGAGTACACGAACCCGAAAACCAAATGCGACACACCAGACTGCGGCAACAAGTCAGAGTGGGTTTACCCGAACCCTGACCAGAAACAGTTGCTTGATGCTTTCATCGATGATCCGAACGCGGATGACGAGATGAAGGACATTGTAGAGTCGCTTATGAGGTACATGCTCTCTGTGGATGATCACTGGTTAAGTGTGCAGCCGCCTAACATTGAGAAGCTTACGCCCCTCACGGTTTACGTGGAAGACTCTGTATTCATGCGCGTTGCCAGCGACGAGTATGGCAGAATCGGAAACGGCGAATACTTCTGTCCCGTTTGCACTCGCAAGAACCCCACGGAACACTGGAAGAAAGGTCAGCGGTGCCCGCGTCACCCAGACGAGGAACTGAAGGAAACGGCTTACGTGTACGTGGAAGGTGGCACCGACGTTAAAGCCCGCTTCGCCAAAGACGAAGTGTATCATGGCAAGATATCGCCTTGGCTTCCAGGCTTCTATGGTAACAGCAAAATCATAAGCGCATTGCGCATAATCCTCTCTATTGCCGCTTCGGACAAAAAGAACCTTGACGAGTATTCCACAGGCAGGGTAAAGCAGATTCTTGCGGCGGCAGGCATGACTCAGCAGCAAGCCAACGACATGATCGCGGCAGCGCTTGAGCAGCCAAAGTATAAATTGGAGGTGAACCCGACTACAGGCGAGAAAGTCGTGAAGGACATGCAACTAGTCTTGGGCTTGGGTTCAGGCACTGACTTGAAAAGTATCCCTGGCATGCCCGAATCAGAGAAGATGCAATCGCTAGAGTGGTGGCAGCTTTGGCGCGACGAAATCTGCAGCATCTACGGCGTCACACCCGTGTTCGTGGGCAACGTGGAATCTGGCAAGACGGGGAATAATCCGCGTATGCAGATTGACGTGCAGAACAACACGACTGAGCTTTACCAGAAGGCAGTGGAGGACTGCTTTAACAATTTCGTTTTGCCTAAACTAGGCGTTAGCGATTGGCTGTTCAAGTTCTTGCCTGTGGAGGAGAAGGATGAGATGCAGGATGTGACGGTTTTGAACGCGAAGCTTGACGCTATGAGCAAAGCAGTTGGGCTGGGGCTTGAGGTGGAGTTGACGGATGAGCAGGAAATCAAGGTTTCAGGTAAGCCGCTTAGTCTTGAGGAGAAGACGCAGATGCAGGCTGAAAAGTTTGCGCAGCAGCAAAGTAATGAAGGTGGTAAGCAAGGGGATGGTTTTCCGCATGAGAAGCCGTTTAGCGTAGAGAAAGCACAGGGTGAAAGTTGGATGGTTACAAAGATTCCTAAAAATCAAATTGAGGTGAAGAAGAAAGATGAACAGTGAATACGAGTTAGAGTTGCTCAGGGCGTTCGCAGCCACTAAACCCTACGAGTTCAAAGGCTTCGAGCTGCGGTATAAGCAGGCGCATCCTGAACCAGAAGAACCCGTAGTTTTAGCAGAACCTGTTGCGGTAGCCGTGGAATATAAAGAGCCAGAGCCTGAAGCGGTGAAGCCGAAAACCACAAAGAAGAAAGCGGCGGCTGAAGATGCAGGCGCTTGAAGCAGTCTTAGC
>CAZKZX010000242.1:0-3086 GCA_964557335.1 uncultured Methanomicrobia archaeon
GCCGATCTGTCGGGGCTAGTTACCCGGATATTCCGTTAAGCCCTTAATAGCCAGCAGCGCGTATCATACGAACGCTCTTGCTGCTCAAGGAATTGATCGAAGTTTTGTATGCCTGTAATGCGGCCAGAAAATTTCTTTTGCAGCCGCTAATTAGCTCTTCCGCTTTATCGGTAATGATTACCTCGAGGTTTTTTGGGCCATAGTCGTGGAGCAAAATTTTTACTGGCTTCTTGATAACAAAACTGGTAAATGTGCCCACTTTTCCTTTCTTTAACTTACTCTCGATCATTGCGATGGAAAGAGAAATATCACTCTTCGCAATGCGCAGTCTCTCCAGCGCTTTAGCAGCCCTGAAAGGAAAATCCGGAAAATCAAACTCCAACTTTTTAAATCTTTTATTGATAAGCCCTGCGGTAACCATTGAAATTAAATTGCTCTTACTTAAGAAGCGCGTGTTCCAGCCATCTAGCATCTTTCCGCTTAAATGAACCCTTGTCATCAAAATTCCTCCTACAATATATATATAATGCTTATATTAAGCCGAATTTAAAAATTGTCGTTGATCTATACGGCTTGTCCGGGCCATAAACCACGGAAGGAAATTCCGGCTGATTGATCGAATTGGGAAAGTGCTGGGTTTCAAGGCATAAAGCCCCGCGCTGATTAAATTTTCCCTCCAGGTAATTTCCGCTGTAAAATTGTACGCCGGGTGCGGTAGTGCTCACTTCCATTTTCCGGCCGCTGTTAGGATCAAATAAAGTCGCGGCAAGGTATAAGCCATCGGGTTTACCCCATGGCTTATTCAAAACGAAGTTATGGTCATAACCATGGCCGAATTTCAATTGCGTGTCATTTTCTTCGATCCTTTCGCCTACCGCATAGGTTTGCCTGAAATCAAACGGCGTTCCTGCGACCGGTTCTAATTTGCCTGTCGGTATGGCCGTGGCATCGGCCGGCGTGAAATATTCCGCATCGATCGTCAACAAATGGCTGAGAATATTCTTTTCTTTTCGCCCGCCAAGATTCCAATAAGTGTGGTTGGTCAAATTCACGATTGTTTCTTTTTTGGGAAGGGCGTAATAATGTATTTTGAACTCGTTTTCATCGGTCCAAAAGTATGCGATCTTTGCAAATAGTTTTCCGGGGTACCCCTCTTCGCCGTCCCGGCTGGTATAAGAAAGCTCCACTCCGGGCCCTTCGCCGGTCACTATCGGTTTGGCCTCCCAGACGACCTTGTCAAAACCTTTGATTCCGCCGTGCAGGTGATTGGGACCGTTGTTAACAGCTAATTTATAAGTCTTTTTTTGACCCGGCATTTGAAACTTTCCGCCGGCGATCCGATTGGCGCAGCGGCCGGCGACACAGCCAAGATAAAAACCGTCCTTCTGGAAGTCGGCCAGATTATCATGGCCTAAAACTACATTGCCCATCATTTTGTTTTTATCAGGTACAATTATAGAAACGACTCTTGCGCCGTAATTAGTGAACTGAAGCTTAGCCCCCTTTTTATTGGTCAGGGTAAATAAAGAGACTGGTTTCCCGTCAACCCTGCCCCATGGTGTTACAGTAATTCCCAGCCTGCGACCCAGATTGCTTCCTTGTGATATGTAGCAAGTTCCCCTTAAATTCCCTTGTTTTACGGCTCTCGATTCCATAAAAATTCCTCCTTATATTGAATTTTGCACTGCTCTATTATCGATCCATTTCAATAAAAATTTCAGGCCATTTGGTTATTACTGAACACACTCAAAGGGATCGCTTTTCCGGCCCGATTGGAAGCTTCCAGAAACTGGCTCAGTGTGACGTTGTGCTGGAGACAAAAAGTTTTTATGATTTGCGGCTCATGGAAAAGTTTGTCATCCGTACTCATGGTTCTCAATATTTCAGCAGCTTTCTCGACGTTCTCCCGGCTCGTCCTTTCGGCGATCGATATCCATCCTCTATCATGCAGCGCCCTGCCGAGTTTTCCGCATGCTTCAACGACCTTGCCGTGCAATTGATCGGCCGTTCCCTGCTGATTCCCGAGCCATTCTGGAACGGGATAATCCGGATTTTTCAAGACTTGCGAGCCGCCCATGGCAATATCCTTCAGCCAGATGAACGCCTGGACGATCTCCGCAAAATCCACGGGCTTACAACCTAGACTCTTGAACATCGTGCGGGTATTTTCAGCAAAAGCTTTTTGTTCTGCCGGATCCACGTCAATTTCCGGGATTTCCACTGCCGAAGCTACATAGTCGGAGGAACTGCGCGCATTACCGACGTCGATCCGGTTTTCTTTAAGAAACGTCTCCACATCAAGACACGAGCCGATCATTGGCAGCGCTCTTCGTCGCGTTCCCTCATCAATCCTCCTGAGTTTTTCGTCAATTATTTTTAGGAGCCCTTCTCCTTTGACTCCCAACATATTGGCTGCCGCCCTTCCCCCAAAAAGTTCGAAAGAGACGCCGACCAATTGCATACGGCGCACTTCATCAATGAATTTGAGGTCCGTGGGGTCGTAAGTGTCGAAAACGCTTTTTGGATCCTTGACGTCATAAAATCTGACCACTTTCCTTCCGTTTTCCAATCCGACGGAGAGATAGAACTTGTTCATTTCCGGCATGGAAGATATTTTTCTCCCCTTAAAGTTCGCACATTCATTTATTAATACGTATAATTTTCCTTTTTTATGGCATGAAACGGTGATCCTGCCCTTATGGAAAAAGCCTGCCGCGAATTCCGGAATCCTATAGTCAACAAATGCTTCTGCTTGACGCCCGCTCAATACATTATCAATGGCATGTGTAAGCCCGCCGGCAAAATTCCTGACAAAATCCGCTTTGAAGTTCAGATAAGATGCGCCGCGCATAAAAAATTGTGTGATGATAACCGCGCGGTTCATCAATTCGGCGTGACGTGAGGTAATTCCGCTTGCGAGCCGATTGCCGCCGGCAAAACGTTCAATTCCTGTCTTTTTAATGTGTCCCGGTCCCATTAAAATCCTCCCTTATTAAACTTCACCAGAACCTGGTAAAGTTCCATGCTTCTTTCGCGGCAGCATAAAAATGCCAGATTTACTTCGATGATCGTCTATCTGCTCTTTT
>CAZKZX010000243.1:0-3065 GCA_964557335.1 uncultured Methanomicrobia archaeon
TGTTGGATGCGTTGAAGGATTTGGCGGTCTAGTATAAGATAGATTTGCAAAAAATGAAGTCACTAACTGCTAATTGGAGACGGCATATATAGTTATTTCTTCGCTCAAGCAAACGTAATTCATTCCGCTACCCCATCTATAGATGTAAATTAAGTCGTGCTGACCTTGTTTACTAAAATGGAACGTATCCTTAAAAGAGCCGTTTTGATCAGTTTGTACTTTCCACATTGTCGGATTAAGTTCGCCTTCGATCCACTCGCCATGATATATCGTCGCATTTGGCTCGCCCTTAGTGCCGTTCATGAGGGTGCCAGTAACGTAAAAGTTCCGCCCGACGCTCACTTGTGTAGGATACGTAAACTTTGTAAAATAATATGTCGGCGAATCTGACCGCGGCTGTGACGTACTCATAGACGATGCAGCAGCACTATTGAGCGCACAAAGAGCCAACATCGCTACGACTGATAGAAGTACTACTCCTTTTACCATCTTCATGCTATAGCCACCTTTTGGTTTTGTTGTAGGGCATGATTCTCATCGATTTGGACGGGAAGCCGCCCCATTTACCTGTATTTTTAAAACAGTACTAATGAACACAAATACTATAAAATTTACCTATCACATACCAAGAACGTCACCATTTATTGCCGCTTCCAAAAAACGCAGTATTCGGAGTTACAAAGTGTCGTCCACTAAAACAAGGATTGAAACATAAAAGGCTAAAGCACTGTAAGATGTCAGAAAACATCATGATACGATGCAGTACGTAGAATTGCCACAAAACAATAAAAAGTAGATAACAACACTATTTGCGTCAGTACTCACTATATTGGTCTTTTTTCCGTATCATGCATCTCAGTAGATCCACTGGCTAGCTGCGAGCCTAATTGTCGGAAGAGGATAAACTGCGAAAGACCATCAAAATGACAAGCTTTATTGTACAAAATACATCTATTGAGCAATGGCGTGAGCATGAAGCATGTAACCGATTATCTAGAGAATCCAGAAATAAATAGAATCCTCGACGCTGCTAGGGCATGTAACAGCCGCGACTATTTGATCATCCGTGTATTATGGCGGTCCGGCATTAGGGCAAGTGAATTACTGGGGCTTGTCCCGGCAGCAATTGAATGGCATAATGGCATTATAAATATTGTAAATGGCAAAAGGGATAAAGAGCGCCGCGTTTTTGTGGATGGTGAGACTCTGCACTTATTAAAAGAGTATGTTGCAGAGAACAACATTAACGATGATCTGCCGATTTTCGACATACAGCGACGGCAGTTATACAATATCTGCAAGAAATATGGCGAAATCTCCGGTATTGATAAGGTGCACCCGCATATTTTCAGACACAGCTATGCGATTAATATGGTTCGGCACGGCGTAGACATACGGCGGCTGCAACAGGAATTGGGGCATGCCAGTTTGAACACGACAGCGGTATATCTGCAAATCAACGACAAGGACATACAAGATGCGTATGAGAAGGTCAAGTTTTAGCTAATTTTTGGGCTTCTTCCATTGTGAGTTTGTGGCATACCCAAAACGAAGCGTGTCACTCGCATTAAATACAAAGCTTTACAAGACCATATAGCGAGTAGCTGTTATGAAGACGCTCATCATCTGTATGTCCGTTCACCACCGTAACACCAAAAAAGTCGCCGTCGCGATGGCAGAGGTTCTCGATGCACCGGTGCTACAACCAAGTGATGTCGATCGGGCAACCCTCGCTGCGTATGACCTCATCGGATTTGGCTCGGGCATCTATCACGGAGAGCATCACAAGAGCTTGCTGAAGTTTGTAGATAGCCTCCCTGCATTCAGTACGAAGGCATTTATCTTCTCAACAGCCGCGGGCGGGGTAGGAAAAAATCACCAAGCACTAAAAGAGCGCTTGGCCACAAAAGGATTCGAGCTTGTCGGAGAGTTCTCCTGCAAGGGATTCACTACCTATGGTGTGGCCAAGTACATCGGCGGCATGAACAGAAAGCGACCCAATGAAAAAGACCTTCGTAAGGCACAGGAGTTCGCGCGAAAGTTGCTGCACGCGACGTGACCAAACTACGTGCTTATATTAGACTATGAAACCCTGCAGCTGCTATCCGAATATATTTCCTCACAAAATATCGCTGTGGATCAACCAATATTTACCATCAAACGCTGTCAGGTACATACCATTGTCAAGAAGTATGGCCGTATGATCAACGTTGACATCCATCTTCATACCTTCCGGCATTCGTTTGCCATCCACCTTGTCAAGTCCGGCGTTGACCTGCGGCGGGTGCAACAGTTGTTAGGACATTCGAAGTTGAATACCACACAAGAGTATTTGCAGTTTAAAGACGGAGCTTTGCGAGAGCGTATAATAAAGTTGAGTTTTGAACGACTAGTTACACCGCCGGTGATCAAAATTACAAGCAGATTACTCTGGTAAGCTGTCACCAGGAAAACTTCGACCAGCGTGTATTTCATAGACAAAAACCCCTGCTTTTACGCCCGGATCTTCGTCCATGATCCTTCTTACTTCTTCGACTGCAGCGTTAAAAATTCCAACACCTGAGACATTACTTCCGTCGGAAACTGCACACACGATAGATAGCACGCCGTCTGCGCGAAGTGCAAAATTTCTTCGCCCATGCTCCCAAACGATTTTTTCGACTCCCTCCTCATTCCTGTGTGGTCCGGCCTTCAAAATTACGATGCAGTACTGCTTAGTTTTGGATAACATCTGTCGCATAAACTCATCGGTAATGGTTGTCACGCGTGTACCCTCCAGAAACACTTCATTCACGCTATGGGTACACCGTTCAGTGGCATAATAGTATAGTATCGCTCCGAGCATTCGTAAAGAACGTGCAGGCTGTTGCGAAGAAAAGAGAAGTGAGCTTTTCTTACACAATCGAGCCGGAGCCACCTCAATGGACGGCTCGCACGGTATCTCGAAAAACGCGCTGCATCATCAACCGCAGTGCTTCATATAAGCACGTGCGTCGGGGGGGGGCAGGCATCACTGATCACTGCACCAAGCGCGGTGACAGATCGTTACAGCTTGTCATCGGCAT
>CAZKZX010000244.1:0-3059 GCA_964557335.1 uncultured Methanomicrobia archaeon
TTATCGCCCAGCTCCTTTATACGTTTTAGCACGTCATGTAACTGTTCATCAGTTGCTTCCAACCCCAATTCCTTCAGCGCAAGCCTTACAGAGGTGCTTCCGGCGTGCTTCCCCAGCACGATCCTGCGCTCCCGTCCCACGAGTTCTGGCGTTATCGGCTCATACGTCCTCGTGTCTGCGAGCAGACCGTGAGCGTGAATTCCGGACTCGTGCGTAAAGGCGTTTTCACCGATGATTGCCTTATTCGGTGCTACGAGAACGCCCGTGAGTCTGCTCACCAGCCGTGAAACGTGGTAAAACTCGGCGGTGTTGATTCGCGTCTTATACTGATACAGTGACGCGAGCGTCATAACAACCTCTTCCAGCGATGTGTTTCCCGCGCGCTCTCCGATGCCGTTCACGGTCGCGTGCACCTGTGTCGCGCCACCTTTTAGGGCAGCAATAGAATTTGCCGTTGCAAGACCGAAATCATCGTGACAATGGATGCTCATCGGCGCGATGTCGCCCAGCTCTGAGAATATCTCAACGGTTCTTTCAGGGACAAGTACGCCAACGGTGTCGCAGTAGCAGAGGCGCTCTGCGCCTGCTGCAACCCCTCGCGTGTAGAATTCCTTGAGATAATCAAGTGCCGCTCGTGATGCGTCTTCGCCACTCAGCTCAACGATGAGGCCATGCTCTGCGGCATACTCCGTGGTATCTGTCGCCATGGTGAGCACGGTCTCCCGGTCTTTCCTGAGCTTTTTTTCGATATGAAGATCTGACACCGGCACAACAAGGTGCACGGAGTCGACGTCACACGAAAGACAATAGTCAATATCGCTCTTGACTGCCCGCGCATAGCTGCATATCTCGGCGTTTAGCCCTTCGTTTGCTACGGCTTTTATTGCGGCACGCTCACCTTCAGAGGTGACGGCAGATCCGGCCTCAATGATGTCTACGCCTAGCTTGTCAAGAGCTCGTGCGATCCACAATTTCTCATCGACTGTGAGCGACACCCCTGGGGTCTGCTCCCCATCCCGTAGCGTCGTGTCGAGAAACTTGATATCGTTAAATAAAGCAATCCCTCATGGTAGCGCCTCTTCCTAGTGCTACATTAAGTCATCACTATATAAAGGCTCCTGTGGAACGCAATTGTAGTACCGATGCATCACTCGCGCTTCTTGAGATCTAGAAGTACTCTCCTACGGTCTCAAGCATTCTCGCGATCAGCTCCGCCGCGGCATCGAGGTCGTTTAAATCAAGTACCTCGACAGGAGTGTGAAGGTACCGCGTAACGACGCTCACGACGCCTGCGGGGATGCCCGCTCTTGTCAGATTTATAGCGGTGGCGTCGGTGGTCCCGCCAGCGGCAACATCGCGTTGGTACGGGATGTTGAACTTCTCTGCCGTGCCTTCGATCCATAGCAGCACTGAATCGGGGGTGATGAGGCCGCGCCCCTCCCCATCCACCACGGTCACAGAAGGGCCTTTACTGAGCTCGAGGTGCGCCATCTTCTTCTCTATCCCTGGGTAGTCCCCCGCTACATTGGTCTCCGTTGCTATTGCGACGTCCGGGTTCAAGCCAAAAGACGCGGTTCGTGCACCTTTTAACCCGACTTCTTCTTGAATTGACCCGACAGCGTACACCGTCGCTCCTGTTGTGGTGCGCCGCATCGCCTCTATCATCATAGCGCACCCGGCCCTGTCGTCAAGCGCCTTTCCCGTGACGAGATCGTTCGCGAGTGGCCTGAACTCGCGGTCTATGGTAACCGGTGTTCCGATTTTAACGCCGAGCTTTTGCGCGTCGTCGGCATCGCGCGCCCCAATGTCTATGAACATATCCTTCATCTTGATCGGCTTCTTCCTCTCCTCTTCCTCCAAGAGATGGGCGGGCTTTGACCCTATAACGCCAAGTAGATCACCCTTGCTGCCGTGCACTGTTACCCTCTGATTGAGCAGCGTCTGGTCAAACCATCCCCCGATGCCAATAAAGTGGAGGAACCCATCATCAGTGATGTAATTCGTTGACAGGCCCACTTCATCCATATGAGCGGAGAGCATAACTGACGGCCCCTCTCCAAATTTTGTTGCGATTAAGTTGCCTAGTTTGTCAATCGTAATCTCGTTTACGTAGGGTTCAAGCTCTTTTGCTAGTATTTCTCGTGAGCTCCCTTCATGCCCGGATACGCCATGAGCGTTCGATAATGCTTCGAGCAAGTTCTTTATACGCCCTAAATTGTCTGCCATCACTGTAAGAGAAAAGCGTACTACGTTTAATAATTTTGCACAAAAAAGCGACGTAGTCTCATAGGATACCGCAGAAAAAAGGGGCGTTCATACATGCACGTATCCAGCGTTTATTCATGCTATGTGCCGGTGTGCGCTTTGGTGATGGCGTCCTTCACGCTTTGAGCGCGGGGATCGGGGAGCATCTCCTCGGACACTGGCTGAATCGAGTATATCGCAGTTAAACGCGTACAAGACCCAATACAATAAATAAATAAACGTGCGCTTCGACGGCAAATCATAGACCAGCGCCCCTTTGCGAGCGGTCTATGGAATTCCAGTTAGAGCGGACCTGCCGGGATTCGAACCCGGGTTTGAGGCTCCGGAGGCCACTGTTCTATCCAGACTATACTACAGGTCCTTAGTCCTATCAGCGGTCTAAAAGGGTATATAATTATCTTATAGTCGTTATGGCGCTCTAAGATACTATTAAGTCTACTGACGCCTATGGGAAAGATATCCCAAATCGACAATCGACAAAAGAAGGAGTTTTAGATGAATTCGGATCTCAAAGTTCTGATGAATGGCACCTATGTGGGGTGGAAGGACGCACGCGTGCACATCTCCACGCACGCCCTGCACTACGGCACGGCAGTTTTTGAAGGCTTGCGAGGATACTACAACGAAGATAAAGGGCAGATCTTCATCGTGCGCCTCATGGAACACGTCAATAGAATATACAGAAATATGCGCGTGCTCAGACTCGAGATCTCGCCGACGAAACGGCAATTTGCAGAGGCCATCGTTGACGTGGTCAGGGTGAACAAGTTCACCGAAGACGTGTACATACGGCC
>CAZKZX010000245.1:0-3027 GCA_964557335.1 uncultured Methanomicrobia archaeon
CCAGTTCAGGAATCGTATCAACCAGGTCCCAAAAATTATCTTGAATGCCGGCCACCAGAAGCTAGAGGCAATGAGCATTCCGATATAGAGGAGCCATTCATTCTTTTGCATACCTTTCACACTTCTCATCAAACCCCTGGCAGTCCTTCAGCGCATACCCACATTGCCATGAGTTTGGGATGTTGATCAACCTCAGCTCGAACCGCTGCATGAGATGGGCATGGATGCATCTGGGGATCATTCAAACACCATTATGTATAATCGTGTTAATCTCTTCGATTAACTTGCACTTTATTTTTCTTATTTTTTGATTATTAGTGGTGGAGAACTTGACCGATCCATGACCGATGACTGATTTACCCCATGTTCCACCAAAGTACAGCTGTGTAGCTGGGTCGCGGGTACTTAGGGAAAACAAGTCATAATCTGTCATTAATCTGTCATTCACGATCTGTCAACTTCCTGTCAGTCATGCGCTTCGGACGCAGACCAATATACTCCCTCTCTCTCTCAGTTCTATGTTGTTTGAACTTCTCACCAAGGAGACTGCCAATTCTTTTCTTACTCCAAGGCTTCTTGTATCCTTGATCCACCGACCATCCCTTATATAAATCATAAATCTCCTTAAATGAGGTCCTCCAATCATCACTTACCAAGAGCGTTTCATTATCTTGGATAACGAAATATTCTCCAAGAAAATCATGTAAAGCATCCTCTTCATTTCGATATTCAACTGTCGCCCTCCTCACAGAGGTAGGTGGATGTAGCCCATCATTTCTTACTTTTTTATATCCTTCCAATGCCCAATTAAAGATGCCGGGAAGTTCTTTGATAAGCTTTTCAGTTAAGGTCTTATCCTGCTCATCCTGAGGTATCCTCTCTTCACAGGGCACAAGGTTAATACGGTCCCAGATAGAATCGGTGGCATCTTTGATTTTCGGTTTATGATTGAAGATCCACCAGATTTTAAAATTAGGGCGGTATGTAAACTCTTCTTTGAATAAGAATCTACATACTACAGTATCTCCCCCGGTCCATCGTTTAATATTTTCCTCGTCGAGAACCGTATCAGATGAGTTCTCAGAAGCCCATACAAACCTCTTTCCTTTCAATCTAGCGAGGTCGTTTCTCACATTGGTTGACATGGCGGTTGTAAAAGTTACTGATGAAACCGAAGCCCCATATTCCCCGAAGAGAGCTTCCAGGACCCGGATGAATACCGTTTTTCCATTCGCTCCGAGGCCATGCATCAAAAATATAGCACGTTCCGTGGTATCTCCCGTCAGAGTATATCCTATGGCGCGCTGAAGAAACTCAATGATGTTCTCCTTATCCGGGCTTGACCTAAATATGCGGTCTAGAAATGCAAGCCACTTAGGACATGATGCAGATAAATCATATTTGAATGGCAGAATCATTGAAAAGAAACGAGTCTTATCATGGGGGAAGAATCGCCATTGTTGTAAATCAAAGTAGCCATTCTGGAGATTGATAAGATAGGGGTTCTGATCGAATTGATCTGGCATTACAACAATCTTCGGGTTCGAGTTAGCCACCTCAAGCATCTGGTTTACTGATCCAGGGGTCTCGCATCGTATAGCCCATGCAGCCAAGGCCTTCCTTCGATCTTCAGTAGGTGCTTTCGATGCCTCTTCATATATTTTCAAGACCACAGACTTTCCAAGTTCGGCAACAGACCCGCGCTCGTCTTTTTCCCATCGCCCCTCATCAGGTTTCCATAAGAACCACCATTCAAATGGAGGACAATATCTTATCATCTCGTCATAACGAGCAATGAATCGATCTGCATTTCCAAAATGGGTACAGTTCAGACCATCAAGTTTGTTCAATAGGATTCTATTCTCATGCTCTTTTCTCTCGTTTTCCTCCTTAAGTTGCTTGGCAATATCCTCATAACTCATTTTTGAAATAGTTTTCATCTCAGCCAATCGATCAAGAACAGACAATGCATGATCGGCAATAGTTGGAATATCTTTTAGAAGTGGATCGTTGGTAAACGGATCATCATTCACGATTCTTCCCTTTCCTGCGGAGCTTCCAAGAGATAACCCGGGATTTCCTAGGTTCCCGGGCGCGGGAAGAACCGCATTACATTTTATGCATGTAATCCTTAATAGGCTTTCCTCAAATGATAAACCATTCGTATAGCGGCTGGCAGTTTATAAGGGAGTGAAATTTAGCAAGTCCGGCTGATCCCAATCGCACAAACTTTTTGGACTTTGGTCCCTCCCCCAAAATCTTCTCGGGCACCTCCAAAATGGCACTTCCCAGGCACTTTACATGGGTGGGTGGTAGTTCCCATGCGGGGACCCTGTAAAAACACGCTAGAAACGCGTTGGTACAAAGATCACGCCTGAATCAATGGCTGGACTTGTTCGGCAATTGACGACGGGGGTATCCCTACCAAAATGTAAAGAATATTTTACAACTTGGATGGGATTTTTGAAACCATAGATGAAATAATACAGAGAGATCAGATTACCGAAACTATTATCTCGTACTATACTATACTATACAATATGCATGGGGGAAAGCAACATCTTCTCTGCACGTCATCCTCTGACTACTTTCACCCCATGCAGGAGTTACGGTTATGAACTTCATGGTATATACAACCAGAATATTGGAAGATAAGATGATGGACGAATGGGCACAAGTTCCATTCGATAAGAGGCCATTGTTCAGAACCTGGTGCTACCACAAGGCCCTTGAACTACTCGAGAAGGAATATGGAGTGAATCATGGAAGCCCTTGAAGAGCTGACCCCAGAGCGAGTGCGCGATCTCACCCAGACAGAGGCAAAGATACTATGGGATGAGCGTAATCTTCTCCAGGGTAAGATCCGCCAGGAGATGCAGATGCTTGTACCCAAGGCGTTCCCTCCTGGCAAGACACCGATTATCAATGCAGAGCAGCCTATGAAGCTGCACTGCTCGCACTGCGGTAGCGAGGATCTGATGAAGATGCAGCGCGGTTATGTATTCTGCCGGAAATGTCATGTTGTGG
>CAZKZX010000246.1:0-2965 GCA_964557335.1 uncultured Methanomicrobia archaeon
ATGGATGTGGATGGTGAAAAGGATGATGAGAGGTAGTGATACTGATTCTGGAGGCCCGCAAGGGTGGCAAAGAAAAAGGAAACAATTGAGACCGACGGCTGTAACCTCTGTGGCAACCGGCAGGCTGAACTGATTGCCGACTCACTCAGGTTCGGGGTCAAGAAAAACGTGGTCAGGTGTCTCGGTTGTCATCTGGTTTACCTGTATCCTCTGATGACGGAGGAAGAAGAGAGAAAACTCTACGAAGAAGAATACAGGAATATAGCTGATGTTGAGGGCCATTACCTTCCCCAGAAAGCCCGGGAGTTCTATGAGATAGAGCTAAACTCCAACAGGGAACGCCTCCGGCGGGTGGGGAAATTTCTTACCCCCCGGGCGAGAATTCTGGAAATCGGCTGCGCTGCTGGCAGCTTTTTACATCAGGCCAAGGAAGCAGTAGCCGAATGCGTCGGGGTAGAACTACATAAAGCCTTCGCCGCCTTTGTCAGGAACGAGCTGGGAATAACGACCTACGATATACCTCTGGAGGAATGCAAGTTCTCCCTGGAAAGCTTCGACGCCATTTTCCTGTTCCATGTCCTGGAACACATCCGGCAGCCGAAAGATTATCTTCTTTTACTGCACCATCTTCTCAAGACGGACGGACGTGTTTTTATCGAGTTGCCTAATATTGATGACGCTTTAGTCTCGGTTTATAAACTTAAGAAATACAGGGCGTTCTACTATCAGCCAGCGCATAGCTACTATTTCTCTCGCCGGACCCTTTCCCGGATGCTAAATGAGGCCGGCTTTCAAACCAGAACCATCATGTTACAAAGGTACAGCCTGCTGAACCACCTGAACTGGGTATTCCGCGGCAGGCCCCAGGCAAAGCCTTCATTACAGGTCGGCTTCCCGCTGGCTTTACTTGACTGGCCCTACCGGGGCTTGTTAAAGTTGACCGGCAAGGCGGATACACTTTTCATGATAGGACAAAAACGAAAATAAGCCCCAGAGCGACGCCTTTAGCTTACGGACAAAGCCAGCGCTGCTCTAGGGTGAGTGTTACCGCCGGCAAATACCGATAGATTGATAGACGTGCCTAACATCAGCTTAATCGACGACATCAAACGCATCGCCAGGCACTCCACCGGGTTCGGAATAGGGATGTTTATCCCGGTGGTGCTCCAGTTCTTCCTGTTGCCCGTTTATACCCGCTATCTATCCCCTGGCGATTACGGGATACTCTCGGTGGCGACGGTAATCAATACCCTTCTGAACTTCATTTATCTCCTCGGTCAAGAAGGGGTATTGATACGGCTGTATTACGATTATAACGAAAAACCAGCCGCATTGAAAGAACTTGTTGGCACCATAACCATCTTTGTGGTTATCATCTCATTAGCCGTGTCAGTGGTATTGTCTTTGTTTGGTGGACTAATATTCCCCTTGTTCGTCAAAGGCGTGGATTTCAATCCATATATTTTACTCGCGGTATGGATTGCTTTTCTCCAGAGCCCGATATATATTTTACGCCGGCTGTATCAGGTACGAGAAAAGTCGTCCCTCTACAGCTTGCTGGCGGTATCAATGTTTCTGGTGATGACAGCCCTCATCATCTACTTCGTCGTTTTCCAGAGAGAGGGCGCGCTGGGAAGCCTTAAGGGACAGTTACTGGGCACACTCCTCTTCTTTTGCCTTGCCTGGTTCCTGCTGAGGAAGGATTTTTCGTTTAAAGTGAACTTCAGCCAATTGAAGGAGGCTTGTCGCTTTGGACTACCCCTGGTTCTGCACGATTTAGCTAATTGGGCCCTGGCTTACGTTAACCGGTTATTATTAGCTGGTCTGTCTACGATAGCCATTGTTGGCATTTATTCCATAGGCTATAACCTGGCAGCCGTAATGGCCTCATTTCTCGGGTCCATTAACCTTATCTGGGCCCCTTTTCTCTTCTCGACAATCAAGGAGAGGGGACAGGAGGCAAAAACCGTTTTCTCGCGGCTGACCACTTATTATATGATGTTTATTCTTTTCCTGGCCCTGGTACTCTCGGTATTCGCCAGAGATTTAATAGTCCTGATGACCACTCCCGAGTTCTTTGCTGCCTATGAGATAATTCCGATAATAGTGGCTGCCTATATATTTACCGGAATCTATTTTATGTCGGCTAACCAGATATTGTATACCAAACAGACCAAGTACATACCGGCGGTAACCGTCACTTCAGCGGGACTAAATATTTTACTGAACTTCTTGTGGATTCCGAGGCTCGGGATGTTTGGCGCCGCCTGGGCAACACTGGCCGCCTACGCCTTTCAGTCCGTCTTTACCTTTGTCCTGGCGCAGTGGTTATATCCGCTAAGGTATGAATATTTCAGGATTGGCAAGCTCTTTTTAATAACCGCCGCTGTCTACGCCCTTTCCACCATGTTCAGTTTTGATAGAATTCTATTTGACTTTCTTACCAAGGCTTGTTTACTGTTACTATATCCGGCGGGGCTTTTTCTCGTGTCTTCCCGCGCCGAGAGAGAATGGGTTTACTCTCTGTTTAAAAGGAAGAGGTAACCGGGCTTTTCGAACTCAAGAGGGGACCGACAGGTATGAAAATCATCATATGTAAGGTCTACGGGGAAGAGAATATTGAGCGGAGAATCGGGCAGCTTGTCTCAAAGGAGAAGAGGCAGGGTACCGGTTTAAGGCTCTTCTGCGTTGATGAGCAGATGCACCAGAAGTTTGTGGCCGCGCATCTGCCGTCCGAGCTGCCCCGGGAATTAGCCAACGACCTTGCCGATGAGCCAAGCTGGGAACAGGCCGTTAAGTTATGTGATAAATGGCGCGCTTCATATGAAGGTAATGATACTCTTAAGTTCTGGGGTATAAACGTGATTGAGTATCCCGTTTCTTACCAGGTTTTCATCACCAAATTCTGTAAGCTGTGTGATAAGCTGGCGAGCGAAAATTGCGAGACGGTTATCGTTGTCTTGAG
>CAZKZX010000247.1:0-2929 GCA_964557335.1 uncultured Methanomicrobia archaeon
CTTTCTCCATTTTCTTCAACACTTCTCTGAGTAACCCTAACTCTTCTATTGTTAATGTGGAAAGCCAAGGGAAAATATCAACAGACAGCGTACTGTAAACCGCGTCTATAATCATGTCTGCACTCATGGTTTCAAGTTGCAGTTTCGTGAGCCACATGTCAACTGTTCGCGCCAAGTCATCAACAGAAAGCTTCGGGTACATGTCCACATCAAAAGTGCCTGTTTTCTCTGCTTTCAAATACATGTCAACGGTGGTTAATTTTGCGACTTCAGCGAGAACCCACATGTCAACAGTGGTTTCAGCGCCTTGCCCACTCTGCGGGTACATGTCAGCCGTAACCGCTGGAACACCCACAACCTTCGGGTAAATATCCGCAGTAGTCGCTTTGGTGCGGGTGCCCTGCTTCCACATGCCCACAGTGAATGACTTGTAGCTTGGTGAACTCCCAGCGGTTAAGGGATGCGGGTAAATGTAAGGTGTATAGGTGAAGCCGTCATCAAGGAAGGTTGGCTCGCGCAGAAAATAGTTCACGTTTTGAACAGCAACAGAATCGTCGTAGAATCCGCCGCCATCCATAATGTTATCCCAAATCCACAAGTCGTCAACTGTGCCGTCTGGGGAAATCTCATCTTGAAGACCTACATCACCGCTAGGGCAATCGCATTCATTATCGTAGATTACTCCTCCGCCGCCGCGAAACACTATGCCTAACGGTGAATCAACTATGTTGTCGTAGACTTCTCCACCGCGCCCACCATAACCAGCTGACGCCTGCCCACCGTGTACGTCTACGCCGCTGTTCCAGTCTTGGTACACGTAGTTGTGGCGGAAACAGTACCATCCGAGTTGAAGTTCCGCAATCGCGTGGCGAGTCTTATAGAAAGTGCAGTCTTCAACATACACAACTGGATGCTTAACGGGTATAGTTTCGTATTTGCCAAGCAAATGCGTGATGTCATTATCCCATTCATCATACGTGTAGCTCCATATTTCAACGCCGTAGCCCCAGATGCCCCCGTAAACATCCTTGTAGTCCATATTAATATCGCAGTGATCAACAAGACCTCTACATAGATGTGAAGAGTTGGTTGCAAGAACTTCTATCCCATTGCTGCTGCAATCCGTGATTTTACAGTTATCTACTCTGAAGTCACTCGTATTTGTTATGTTAACTCCGACAGGACCATTATCGCCTGTAGCGTAGCCATCCAAGTACATGCTTGAAATGCGCGGGCTACTGAGTCCATTAAGATTGAAGAAGGTGCCGCCTGTCACTGTCTTGTGTAGAACTGTGCTGGTTTTGCCCGCGCCAATTATGGATACTCCGCTTTTGCCATTTACTACGCTGCCAGAACCCCAATTAAAGGTGCCTGCTGGAACCATCACGAAGTCGCCTGAAGACGCAGAGTTCACTGCGGCTTGAATGTTTGCTGCTGTTCCGCTGGCAGCGTATATGATTGCCGTTAGGGTTACACCTGCTCTTCAGGCTTCCACTGTGGTTCATACAGCCAAGGCTTCTCGCCGAAAGCAGTGTGGTGGTCTACTTTACCGTCGGGGTAAACAGCGTCAAACTGCATCGTGATTGACTTGTCTGCTTCGCGTTTGCGCCAACCAACTATCCAATACTCTTCATAGGTAACTTCTGGCACGCGCCGAGTTACTGTGTGGTCTGGAATCCACGCTTTACGGCTTTTATCGTAGCCGCCTGCAATGGTTTCTGTCGCATCATACCATCTGTCGTAATAGTTTATTCTTAAGCCTGCTGCACCCCATGCTCCTCGTCTACGCTGAAATACTACTGCGCCATCTGGAACTGCAACGTTTGTAACTACATTGCCTTCTTTATCTGTGAGGCTGATTGCTGTAGCGTTGGTGACAGGGACTATGATTTTGCCCTTATCAGCGTAAACGTTTTTGGTGTTGTCGGCATTATATTTTGAAATCACTGTTTTGTCTTTATAGATGATAATCCAGCGGAATGCACCTTGCACTTCTTCAGGTGATACTGGGACTGTCTTTGCTGATTTTATAGGAGTTAATGTTTTTGTGCTCATGTTCTACGCCTCATCATAAGCTATCGTTAAGGTTTCATTTGGGCAGTCGCCTGGACTAGCGGTTGAAGCCACGCGCCCCTGAAGGATAATGTAATTCGTGGTTTCTCCTGTATCGTTGATTTCGTTGTCTGTTTCGCTGCAGGAAACTGTCAATGCTGCGCCGCTTGTGTAGTCAAAGATGCTCGCGCTTGTGGTGATGCCCCCATGTTCTGCTACTAACTCATTCGCGTTGTTCGCTACCTCGTAACCTGCGTCTGAACCGCTGTTCTTCGTGGGAAACTGCAAACCAACATAGATGTCGCAGCCAGTGCCTAACCCGTTTGCGCCGTCAGTGTAGAACCTGAAATTGTCAAGAGTGTGCCCATCCGCGTCATCGCAGTAGAGGTAGATACTCTTCCAATAAGTGTAGATTGTGCCCGCAGCAGGAATCGTCGGCTTATCAGCCCCGTCAATCGTCGCGTCATCTGCATTCTTGAATCTTAGGCATGGTGGTCCTAAAGCGTCCACGTCTGTGCTTGTACCTGGTGCTGTGTCTGCGCCTCCCCAATCAAAGTACACGCTAACTGTTGCTACCATTTTTTTATCGTTTTTCTCCTTTACATTTTGTTTTTTGTCAAATTAATGACTGTGAATTAACTAAACAGCATTTTGCTGTTAAGCATCTGCGCCATCATGCTAGGCACAGCACTGCCTTTCTTCATGGTTACGCCGCCCGCTGCGGGAACCTCGTACAAAGCGAACAAGCTCATAATGTAAACTTCTGTGCCATCCGCTGCTCCAAAAGGGTCAGGGAAATTTGGGTAATCTACGGGTTCACGATAACTGATTGATCCTGAAGCCCGAGCGCCAAAGTTTGTTGCCGTATCCTCATAGT
>CAZKZX010000248.1:0-2891 GCA_964557335.1 uncultured Methanomicrobia archaeon
CCTTCGCCAAAGCTTCCGTCTTCGTCCCACCTATGGCTAAGGGACTACGCCGGACAAGTCGGCGGGACAAGCGAAGAGCTGGAGGAAATGAAAAAACAGGGGGGAAATTCCTGAAAATTCCGTAGTCTCCACGATTGACAAAAATGTGAAAAAATGATATATGTAGTTTTACCTATTATTAAAGGCCGGTTATTAAGATTTTGGCCTATGAGAAGGTTTTGCAGGAGGGCAGAAAAATGGGTCGGGCGTTTTTTGCGGTAATTATCGGGGGATTGGTGTTATCATCTATTTGCTTGGGGTATTCGGGCGGTTCGGGGACGCCGGATGAGCCATACAAAATCGCCGATGCAAATGACCTGCTGGCACTGGCCGATACTATCGCGGATTACAATAAGTGCTTTATCCTGACGGCAGATATTGATATGGAAGAATGGGAATTCGGGAGGGCAATCATTGGTGCGACAAACTTTACGGGGACGTTTGACGGCAACAGCCATAAAATCATGAATTTTACCATAAATGGTGGAAATAATAGTTACCTCGGTTTATTTGGCTATATCAGCCACGGCGGCTCGATTAAAAACCTTGGTCTTGAGGACTGTACGGTTAGCGGTGATAGTTGTAGTTATATTGGTGGTTTGGCGGGGTACAACTATAATAGTAGCATCAGCAATTGCTATTCGACGGGTGCGGTCAGCGGTGGTCGCTTTTATATTGGCGGTCTGGTAGGGCGTAACTACTATGGAAGTATCAGCGATTGTTATTCAACGGGCGCGGTCAGCGATGGTTTTGATTGTGTAGGCGGTCTGGTGGGATGGAACGAATATGGCAGTATAAGTAATTGCTATTCGACAGGCGAGGTCAGCGTTAGCGTTATTGGCTATAATATTGGCGGTCTAGTGGGGGATAACTACCATGGAAGAATCAGCAACTGCTATTCGACAGGCACGGTCATCGGTGGTGGCCATGGTGACGATGCTGGCGGTCTGGCGGGAAGGAGTTCCGGCTTTATCAGCTACTGCTATTCGAGGGGTGCAGTCAGCGGTTATGTTGATGTCGGCGGGCTGGTGGGATACAATCCCGGCCTTATCAGCAACTGTTATTCAACGGGTGATGTCAATGGTTCTGATTATGTCGGCGGTCTAGTGGGAGACGATTCCGGCAACATAGAAGGCTGCGGCTACGGGAGCACCATCAGCAATTGCTATTCGACGGGTGCGGTCAGCGGTTCTATTTATGTCGGTGGTCTGGTGGGGAGCAACGGCGGAATAGTAGGAGGAAACGAGGGCGTCATCAGCAATTGCTATTCTACGGGTGTGGTCAGCGGTTCCGATTATGTCGGCGGTCTGGTGGGGTACAACAAGGGCACGGCATACAACATGGGCGTCATCAGTAATTGCTATTCGACGGGTGCGGTCAGCGGCGGCGATGGCGATTATATTGGCGGTCTGGTGGGAAGGAACTATGGCGGTACTGTGAACAATTGTTTCTGGGACATACAGACTTCCGGCTGGACGACCAGCGACGGCGGCGTGGGCAAAACAACGGCGGAAATGAAAACGCCTTTAACATTTACATCGGCGGGATGGGACTTTGTGGAAATCTGGGATATCGGTGAAAATCAGACGTATCCGTATCTGAGAACCGGGCCAGCGGGAGACTTGAATCACGATAAAAAAGTTGACTTCATTGACCTTGCTATTTTAGCCTCGCACTGGCTTGAGTAAAATTAAAATTCAAAATAGCAGACGGTTAAATGTAATTACCGCTCCATAACCCGACTTCGCCCCAATGGGCTACGCCGAGGTCTTCGACTATCGCGGCTGTGACCCGATAAAGTTATGGCTGCCATTTTGTTTCTCCCCACACAGACATCTGTAATCTGTACAAATCCTCGTTTCCCGGGTTGGGAAAAGGTCTATTATTTATCATATTTCTCCACTGCTGTTGAGTCATACGGCAATATTCTATAGTTCGTTTATCTTTCCATTTCCAATATTCAGTGTGCCCATCTACAAAAGAGAAAGGCGAGCCGTCACCGTGTCGGCCTGAGGGCTGGTCAAGCCAGCTCGGCGTAGAATAGAGAACAATATAACTATCCTGGCTCATATCACCACCCTCACAAACAAAAACTATACGTTCTGTGGGCCTTGTAATCTGCAGCATACTTGTCATTAACTGACCCTGGTCGGCGCCAGATTCATTCCAGGGACCATTCATAGCATCAACAATCGAGTAAGTCCGCAACTGAGTGCGTTTGGCTTTCGGGCACCTGTAGGCATTTAAATCCCGGATATAAGGATAAAGCAACCCTTTTTTCATCTCCTCTTTCGCAAGCTCTGTCTTCTCAAGAGTGTCCAGCGGGTAATATCTCCAATCATCGCCACCGTACCAAGTATGCTCACCGGCGATGAAAGGCTTCGTCCCTGCAGGTATAAGCTTACCTTCATTGTTGTCGGCATATATAGAGTCCACGCCAGCTGCAACTGGGAAAGATTATGAAGGCAGACACGCAGGTCGGCCTGCCCTCTGGCTTTCGAGAGCGCCGGCATCAATATTGCCATCAACAGCGCAATAATAGCGATTACAACCAACAGTTCAATTAGCGTAAACCCTTCTCGTCTGTTCGTAATAGCGCAACCTTTTTCCGTATTTGAAAGCCTCTCTTTATTTATAGGCTTTCCCAATTTTACCATAAAACCGTCAAAAATATAAAATATAAACAAAGTTTTTGTCCACCACTTGGGAATCAGGAAACGCATCGAATTCAACGGATGGAGCGCTTCAAAAGGCACGAAGCTAAACAAGACCTTCAGTTTTACTTCAAATTGGGTGGGGATGTGATATAATCGGGGGTTGGTAAATAGTAATTGGTAAATGGTGATTGGTAA
>CAZKZX010000249.1:0-1508 GCA_964557335.1 uncultured Methanomicrobia archaeon
TTAACTACTCAACCCAGCGATTGAAACTGCGACGTTTAACAGGGCTGATCAATGACTATAACGAGGTTAATTTGACCCTGAATCCACTATTGACGATGGGATATTTTTAAGGTGTAACAAAGTTCATGTACTGACCGAAAGCTCTGCACAGCGTGTGCGCGGGTGCTGAAAAGCGATAGAGTTTTGGGTTTTGGCCTTCAGAAGTCAATCTTTTAACTCGTTCCCACGTATCACATCATCTTCTTTAACGGACAGTGTCCTTATTGAATTGCCTACTGATATGGTATATGCGCTGTCTGTTTTAATCCCGTACGGCATGCCTTCAGTTGAATACGGCACTATGAAAGTATGGGTTCCGTTGATTTGTGCCGATTGAGTGTAGGTAAACGTCCTGTTTTGATTAGTGGTGACGTTAAGCGTTATCGTGGCATTTCCAGTGCCGGTGACCGTTATCTTCGCTCCTTTCACCACCTCAAAAGTTTTGACCGCTTTGACGTCAGCGCCACCGAAAGTTCCAGCAGTGTTTGGTGATTCGTGGATAAGACGATAGTGGCCGTACCCATTTCCATCATCATACTGCATTGTTGCCACAACCGTCTTCTGGTAGAGCTCATTTGGCACTGTCTGCTCTACTATCCTTCCTTGATAGCTTTGAGGCTGGGTAGTGAAGAACTTGTCTACACCTTCACCCGAAAGAAGTGCGATCGCCGCGAACTTGCCTCCGGCCATCTCATAGTCTGTCACGACGTATTTTACATTCCGGTTTTCGATGATCTGAAGCGTATCTGATTCATTAAGTCTTGTGAAGAAATGCGCTGCGTCATCGACTCCAGTCTGGAAATTGTTTGCAACCGCCGGTCTATGCCCGATGTAAACTATCCAGTTTCCGTAATCCCACCAACTTAAAACCCCATATTCTGGTTTTTGGTTGGAGGTCACATTATAGTTTGACGTTTGAGGGGTATTATCGCGCATCCAGAGAAGAGATTCACGCCAATCTGGCGAAATGTCGCCCACATTTTTCGCGTAAAACGTAGTCTCATTCACGCTTGGGACCAAGATGAAAAGGATAACGAGGAAGACCCCCACGACCTGGGTGTACTTTAGCTCACGTCTAAAAAGGCGCCGGAAATCATACTGATCCCTAAGGTCAGAGAGCTTCTGATAGGCCGTATCGCAAAACGTATTCATCATCCATGCTACGACATAGCCAGACAGAATTGCGACATTCACTGAAAGCAAATGGGTAAAACGCGTCTGAACTATAGTGATTGCAAAGGCCACTGCGCTCCACACTATTAGCAAAAGCGAGGGCTCATCCGGATGTTTGTAGACCCTATATGCTAAAACGAACAGTCCAAAGAAGGCGAGGAACAAAGTCAGCTGGAAGTAACTTGCAACGGTATTGAGCTGAATACCAGTTTGATCCGTAAATAAGGGCTGCGCTTCAGCTATAGTCTGTAATACGCCACTCCTCGTGAAAAATCCATATCCGCTGAATACGGATA
>CAZKZX010000249.1:1608-2886 GCA_964557335.1 uncultured Methanomicrobia archaeon
ATAGTCTGTAATACGCCACTCCTCGTGAAAAATCCATATCCGCTGAATACGGATATCGCAAGGTCTGGTTTTATAAGATAAACCGCGAGACTTCCGATGACAACAAGCCCGATTATTGTAATCGGATAATAGATCCTCCGCATGTTCTTCATGTATGTAGCAAGAAAACCAATTATAGCGAAAGCGCCCAAAAAGAGCGCTACGAGGAGCGGTTGGAAAAGCGAGAGATGTAAAGTGTCTATCACCCTCCCAAAATGAGTGGTGAGGCTTACTGGGGCCAAAGTCAGAAGCGACGACACAAGCATTATGATACCTACAACAGTAAGATTTTCCGCATCTTGCCCTCCAAGGTGGTACAGTATAAACTGAATTATGGCAAAAATCCCTATTATTCCAAGGAAAAGAAACCCGCCAAGCCACGTAAGTAGCAGCGCAGTTATGAAAACGCCAGCGAGCACCGAATAGATCACGGTCTTTTTTTGTTCAGTACTCAGCTGCAACGCCTTGACAGAGTTAAACGTTAGGGTACCCCGCAATGCTAACATTAAAAACAGCATTATGAGCAAAGGAAAGAACACTTCAGCAGCTACGTGATGGTTCAAGTTCGCCACCATAGAACGCAACAGGTTTGCCGGAAGTATGGTTAGAATTCCTGCAGCCGCTATACCGGCCTTCCAGTCAAATATCTTCTTTGTAATGAGATAGACGGGAAATATCGAAAGTGCCCCCAGAAGCGCGGGGAACGTGGCAACGCCAACCTCATAGTTCACTCGAAAGAGCGCCATCATCACGAGCGCATAGCTTGCCGCAAGGAAATCATAGAGTGGTGGCCATCCGATCCAGAAACCGTTGGGATAATCTATATAGGGATCGAAGGCGAGGACGTGGGGGAAGTTTGTTGTTGTGTACTCAAGTATCCGCAGATGATAGTATGGATCAAAGTCGGATATGACGATTTGTCCTCCTTGTATAGAGCTTGCATACGGCAACTGTACTCTTATAAAAAGAGCAATGACGAATATCGCAAATAGCATCACCCACCTTTCTGGGTGCTTGACGTTGATCCGTTTGACGTTCGTTGTTATCTCTCCTTACTAGGTCCTTTTTGATATGTTGCGTTCTCTGGATCGTTAGGCAAGCAGATGGTGAATAAAAGATTGTCATCCACTGTGTCATGGAAAGCACTTATCTAAAAAAGCGCTCATCTTTTGATCGATGTGATTAACTATGATATGGGATATATAAGTATCGTATCACCGTAATAAATAACTACAGAGT
>CAZKZX010000250.1:0-2865 GCA_964557335.1 uncultured Methanomicrobia archaeon
TGGTGCCCGTCTTCTTCTCCTTTCCCCAGGTCTCATCGAGGAACTGGTCCCGGCCAGAGCCTAACCGGTAGAGCTTATACCTGATGGGGCTCTTTCTGTGGTAGTCCTGGTGGTAGAACTCGGCCTCGTAGAACCGTGAGAATTTCACAATCTGGGTGACAATAGGCTTCGTGAACCGCCCGGATTTTTCAAGCTCCTCCTTCGATCGTTCAGCGATGTGCTTCTGTTCCTCATCGTGGTAGAAAATCGCCGTACGGTACTGAGGGCCCCTGTCAGCAAACTGCCCGCCCGGATCCGTCGGATCTATATGACGCCAGAAGACATCGAGGATCTGCTCATAACTCACTTTTGAAGGATCGTAGTAAACCTGTACCGCTTCATAGTGCCCCGTCTTCCCCGTTGAAACCTCCTCGTAAGTGGGGTTTTCCTTGTGACCGCCGGTATATCCCGATATGACCTTTGCAACGCCGGATGTCTGTTCGAAATCGGACGCTATACACCAGAAACAGCCACCTGCGAGGGTTGCTACCTTCAAATTTGCCTGCACTTCTTTCATGATTGTTCACCATTTGTTGTTTGCTCCTGTCCTGACACCCGTCAGCGCGAACATCTCGAAAACATGATAATTCATTCAGTCTGTACTGTTAATCATTTTCTGCATTGAATAGTGTGCCCAGTCCGTAAATAGTATACGCGAGCCCTTTGAACCTGTTCGTGTGAGGTACGTATCAAGTTCCTCAACAATGTGTGCGAGGTATAACATGCCAGCTGCGATCAACACTAGCAGAAAAGTTAATGCGTCACCACTACATCTCTTCAGTTAAATGGGGGGCACACGATGGAAACGATGATCATATGCCATTCCTATCACCATGGGAACACGAAAAAGATCGCTGACGTGATGGCGGTCGCGCTGCACGCTGAAGTGGTGGGCCCGCACGACGTGACAGCTGAAATGCTCGATAGATTCGATCTTGTAGGATTTGGTTCAGGAATTGCCTTCGGAAAGCATTACAAACAGATACATGACGTGGTGGATGCGCTTCCTGTTTGCCATAAAAACGCGTTCATCTTCTCAACAAGGGGCGCGCCGCGGCTCGGACGTTACCACAACACTTTGCGAGCTCAGCTGGAGAAGAAGGGATGGACGATCGTCGGGGAGTTCTCCTGCCGCGGGTTTGACACGTATGGGGTAAATAAGCTCTGGGGCGGGACAGCCAAAGGACGGCCAAACGAGCAGGACTTGCGTGACGCTGAGGAGTTCGCGCGTGGCCTCCCCATATCCCTCGCATGAAGAAGTCGTTTAAGGGTCACACGCACTCATGTAACAATTCGTCCTCCCTAAGTCGATTCGACTTGAAAAACACTTCCGCAATCCACGCTCGGATAACGCTCTAGTATGTCGTGTTGTGTGCTCATGGTATGAATAAAGCATCTCCATGCATTTGTATGGCATGCCTCCACCTCCTCGATGCGTGTCCGGATCCACGAGGGCGGGGACTGGGCGATACCATCGATGTGCGTCACAAGTGGAACGTGCGAAAGTGTGATAAGTTTGAGCAAACACGTTCTTATGTATCTATCGATCAATCAGGGCTTTTTTGCATCACCTCTTTAATGACCGTCTATACGCAGCCCAATTGTCAAACTATCCACTTAAGTGAGGATAGGATACAAGACATGTCTTATTAACCCTGGAGCATATACAAGTAACAATTTATTTAGAACGTGTAAATCTTGTTTAATAAGAGGGGTAAAAATGGCAACTGCTAAAGTTTCAGCGGCCGATGTATTGTTGGGCATTGCGGCACCGCAAGAGCGCACGTTCCGAAATAAAATCCTTGGACTAATTTGTCTACTGAGATTAGGCTTCTGCATCACTATCTTACCGCTTCCGCTCGGCATAGCGGCGCTGGCGGGTGTAAGAGTTAATGATCCTGTGCTCTTACCGGTGTGTATTGGGGCGTTTCTCGCCGTTGGGATCGTAGTAGGG
Source organism: uncultured Methanomicrobia archaeon (assembly GCA_964557335.1). Taxonomy (GTDB): domain Archaea; phylum Halobacteriota; class Bog-38; order Methanoflorentales; family Methanoflorentaceae; genus DASPRZ01. The sequence goes on from CAZKZX010000250.1 coordinate 1,994, forward strand.
ACAAACGACTTGGTCGATGCAGAGCGAGATAAACGGAAGTGGCCGCGGAAGCCGTTAGCAACTGGACTGCTCTCGAAATCTGAGGCTATGCTCTTTATAGTGATTTTAGGTGCGGTTACGCTTGCGTTTGCAGGCATCGTCGTTAACTGGCTCTCTGCAATTGCTTTGGCGATAACACTGGGATTAAATTACATCTACTCAGCTTACACGCGCGATCACATCGGGTACGTTACAGTGATCTTCCCTCAAGTGGCTATACCGGTGCTTGTGTTCATTGTCGTCTCCCCCGGTACGCTCTCAACTACGCTAGCGTGGTTTGTATATGTTTATTTTATTGCTGCTGGGCTAGCGATAGAGATCACGCACGAAGCGCTCGACCCTACAATTCCGGCCCTCTTTGTCCGGCCCCGCCCCACTACCGAGAGAGCAATCTACGTCGTAGCAGTCATCGTCATGTTTTTCATCAGCCTCTGGATCTTCTTGTATGCACACTTGTCGTGGCTGTACCTCGTGCCAGTCACCGTCTTTACGGTGTGGATATTCACTAACGCGAGAGTTTTGGGTGAAAATAGGTCTCGCGAAAAACTGGAAAGCGCGTATAAGATTGTTACTCTATACTTCGCATGCCTTTTTTGGCTATTCACAGCACTTTTTGTCTGGATCCCCCAAAACGTTGGCGTTCTATAATCTCTTTTTTGATAACCGGCCGCGTCTCTCCACATGCGCGCTAAAAAACTGCAAAGAACGTAGATAGGGCGCGCTAAAGTTTTTATCCAATCCATTCGCAATGCACACAGGGAGCTATGATTTGATGATGAAGTTTGAAGTTAGTATAGTGATCGAAAAACCAGTCGAAGAGGTTTTTGGATTTG
>CAZKZX010000251.1:0-2845 GCA_964557335.1 uncultured Methanomicrobia archaeon
ATAATAAAACTATGCAAAGGCTCTATACAATATTTTAATAAAATTCTTGTGAGTAGTTATTATTTATCGTCTATAAAGAACGAACAATTCCATCGTTAGATTAAAGAATCGACGCAGAAAAACTCATTGTTAAGTCGTTCATGGTCTGTAACAAAAAATTTTTTTTACACACATATATATTTTCAGCATGAACAACGACATGTGTCTTAACGAAGGTGTCCCGTATGCGTATAGATGAAATGAATAAAAAAATTCTATTAATGCTGCAGCAAGATGGTAGGATGACTTACAAAGATATCGCAAAGGCAATAAATAGGTCTGAATCTACAGTAAGGGACAGAATATCTATCATGGAAGATGAAGGGATCATCAAGGGTTATTCAGCAATCATCGATAAGGAAAAAGTGGGACTGAAATGTTGCGCTATCGTTTGCGCTAAAATGAATATAGACGACTTGGAAGCTGTGTCAAAAAAATTACAAGACATCGACAATGTGTTTCAAATCGACCATATTAGTGGCGATCATAATTTGCGCTTTACGATTGCAGCCAATGATTACTCTCAACTGAAAAAAGTTGTTAATTCAATGTTTTCTAAGTTAAATTTGGAAATAGCACAAATCGACATCCTCATGAAGTCCTTAAAGGAATTCGGTCCAATAAAGTTGTAGTAAACGGCGTTAAAGTACCCTCCTCAAACTTTGGCATGTCCTTCGTATTTATAAAATTATTTTATGAAGCTAACTAACTTTATGACAAGTAAGTCCTCGTTTTCTGCAGAGCATCGATGCAATTCCTGATAAACGCACGTTAAGATTAAAGAGACTCTATTATTCTTTTATGGTTAACAAAAATAAAAATGCTCAAAAATACAGGATGCCGCGGGGTATGCGGTACTCAAATCTTGTTGACCGGGCAGCGTTTTATTGTAATGAGTTTGATCCTCTTTTAGTTGAAAAATGGATGAGTTTCCGAAATAATACCGTCTTCTCTTTTTTGGTCGGTAAATATACAAAAATATATTTAAAAAAATTTGAGAACATAAAGGATGATGTGGTAGTTGTAGATGATTATTGCGATATGCGGGGATTAGTAGATTATATCTTACGTTACTTACCCGAGGGAGTTTATTATGATACAAACTATTACGAGGATCTGGATATTTGCAGAGGCTGCCCGTTGTGCTATGAAACTAAAAAATGTATCGAGTGCAAGCATTATATTGGGCAGGAGCTTGTTTTTGACTTAGATCCTGAGAACGTATACTGTCCTATACACGGAGATCTAGACCAAAAGATGAAAATGCACCAAGGTCGAGCCCTTTGTATGATAGAATTCAAAATCGTCCGAACATTTGCAGAGAAGATGTATCGCCGCCTAACTCAGAATTATGCGAAAATTCAAGTAATTTATTCGGGACGGGGATTTCACCTTCACGTTTTAGATGATGATACAAAGTACCTCACCCGCGAAGAAAAAAGTAAATTAGCGCGAGAATACGGACAAGAGTTCCCTATAGATGAATGGGTAACGGCGGGAGGCATTAAATTAATAAGATTACCTTACTCATTACATGGAATGGTGTCTCGAATTTGTACTCCTGTTAACGCCGCAAGTATAAAAAATTTTGACCCTCTTCGTGACTTACAAGTTATTCCAAAATTTATCACGTATAGTTATTAGATTTTATTTCTCTCCTTTTACTTCGCTTCCATCATAATAGTACTCTTCCTTCTTTTTTTTCTTCGCTTGACATAATACGCCAGAGAATGAAATCTTGTAATAATTAAATAAATTTATAATGTCCGAATATATTTCACTCGTGCTTTTATGTGTTTAGCCACATTGCCGCTTAAAGTGTTACTTTTATCTAATAGTACTTCTCGCTTTTTTGTCACTCCAAATAATCACGTACCCATATGCTCCGGAAATCTTTAACAGCCCTCGTCCGTCTTCAAGTTTCATAAAGTAAATTCCCTTCAGAGCGCTAAAATCGGCAATCCAGTTGAAAATTATAAACGTGGTAAATTTGTCACTCTTATAGAACTCAGGTTTTTGAAATCCATATTCCTCACATTTAGCTAAAAATGATTGGATACCAGATCCTTTTTCTAACGTATCAACCTCAAATGTCTCTATGCCAAGATCTTTGCACGTTCCGCAAAGCCAGATATCTTGTTCAGGGAAGTATGATATGTCTATACATTGTCCACAGCTTTCGCATACTTCTTCCATATGAATCTCCTTGTTACGCCAACCTTGATTTTATGAATCAACATAGGAGTATACGTGTATCTTTATATTTTTATCACCTTTTTTTAAAACAATAAATGAATAGCTATTTGATTAAATCTATCAGATGATGTGAGTGGTTAATCAGTGCAGTTACTCTGAGTCCAGTGTCTATATCAAGACTTGTCGTATGAAAGAAAAGAATAAAAATTATTTAAGACCTCTTTATAGTCACGGTTCCATTCATGCAACGTTTGCTTATCAATATTTTCGTTCTCTCTTGCTTTAAGACAAAGACTAAAAACATCCCAAAGCTTCTCTAGTAAATAACCTATCAACTCTATATTTGCTTTTTTTAGCTCATTATCAATTATATCGATCGTCCCCAAAAAAGCTGGCTTTAGATTAGGATACGTACTGCTAATGAGCGCGAAATTTAGCTTTTCCAATAAATCTGTGACATTTTTTTCGTTCTTTTCTGTCATTTGTCCCCGTTTAGAGACTTTGTTAACTTCGTTTAACAAAGTTATCATTAATTTATGAAGCTCGCTTGGAGAATATTCATAAATTATATCAAGTCTAGTATATTTTGACAGTTTTTCTGAGCCCAATG
>CAZKZX010000252.1:0-2835 GCA_964557335.1 uncultured Methanomicrobia archaeon
ACCCGGTCCCGGGCCCGCTGGCGGTCAGCCTCCCACTCGAGGTTCAGGACCGTCCCTTCTGATACCAGAAGGATGGCCATCAGAAGCGCCTCCCCCTCATGCTCTTAGGCATCCCCATCGTGTGGTCCGGGTGCCGCATCCCCTGCAGTGCCTTCTTCTTGTAGGCCAGTCCCAGGACCTGCCGGATGAACTGGGCGATAACACTGGTCATACCCCCACCCCTGCGTTCAACAGTTCGATCTCACGGGCGAGCGCCATCCGGTTCCGGAAGTCCTCGGTGGCCGTGAACTCGGCCCACGAGCTGGCCAGGGCCTCCTGGACCTGCTCGAAGGGATCGGTCTTCGCTTCCTTCGCTTCGCAGTCGTCCTCATCCCTGCGGGCTTTCCTGCAGAGATCGCAGTACTGGTCCGCCAGGTGGTCCTTCGGGTATCCGCAGGACGGGCAGATGCTTGTCTTTTCAGTCATGGGTATCATCTCGGATTTTCACAAAGCCGCAGTCAAGGAGGAGGTCCGCCCGGGGCCCGCGTTCCTGCCTGAAGATTTCAAAGGCATCGCGGGACACCTCGACCGGGACGTCCATCATATCTTGATCCTGTGCCTGCTCGCCAGGCACTCGATCCCTTTCCGGATCCGGTCACTGTGATCGATTCCGATGCCTCTTTCCTCCAGGGCATCCAGGAGGGCCGTGATCCTCGGCGTCAGCCGGAAGGACTTCATGTCGTTCTCGCTCGTTCTTCTCACTCCTTTTGCGACATACTGTGATACAACGCGATACTATAAAAGGCTTGTGATACACGGGAAGACAGTGCGATACAACCAGCGGAAGGTTTATTAGGATACTGTATTACACTGTATCACGGGGTTGAGGGTGGTCCTGGTCGCTGATGAGATAAGAATTGTCCAGGACCGGGCCACGGAGGCGCCCTATGGAGTGATCGTGCTCAGGGCGACACGGTGATCAGGGCGGGGGCGGCCGTCTCTTCTGAGTCTAGGACCGCTTATAGATGGCGATATATGGGTAGCCCTGGTGTGCCATTGCTAAATAGATAACATCTGATGAGAACGCAACGCCACGCCCATACCCAGCCAGAGTGGCGGGATCCGCGATCTTGATGAAGGTATCCCCCGATCGCCTGTAGATAGTGACGTATGGAGAGGGGCCATGCACGGCTGCCAGATACGTGCTGTCCGACGAGAATGCGACGCCGTTGGCATAGCTGGCCGGCAGAGTGCCTGGGTCCGCGAGCTTGGTGAAGACGTCGCCGGACCGCTTGTAGATGGTGATGAACGGAGAGCCGAGGTGCCCCACGGCTAGATAGACGCCGCCCGGCGAGAACGCAGTACTGATGCCGGAACTGGGCGGCAGAACGTCCGGATCCGCGAGTTTGGTGAAGGCGTCGCCGGACCGTTTGTAGACGATAATGGGTGGAATCCCATCGCTCGCCACGGCTAGATAGGTGACGTCTTCCGAGAATGCGGCGCCGTAACCAGTACCGGTCGGCAGGGTGCCCGGGTCCGCGAGCTTGGTGAAGACGTCACCGGACCGCTTGTAGATGGTGATGAACGGAGAGGAATAATGCGCGACGGCCAGATAGGTGACGTCTTCCGAGAATGCGATGCTATAAGCAGGGCCGGTCGGCAGGGTGCCCGGGTCCGCGAGCTTGGTGAAGACATCACCGGACCGCTTGTAGATGGTGACGCGCGGGGGGCTCTGATGTCCCACAGCCAGATAGACGCCGTCCGATGAGAATGCAACACTGGCGCTCCAGTTGCCGGTCGGCAGGGTGCCCGGGTCCGCGAGCTTGGTGAAGACATCGCCGGACCGTTTGTAGATGGTGATGCGCGGAGGGTTGAGATGCGCGACTGCCAGATAGGTGACGTCTGATGAGAATGCGACACCGTAGCCATCGCCAGTCGGCAGGTCGGCGGGATCCGCGAGCTTGGTGAAGACGCCTAGCCACGCAAATAAAGGGATCGCAATGTATTTCCGGGTGCCGCCTTCCGGCAACAGGGCCACGGTGTCCCCCACCTGCGGCGCCCCCAGGGGGACCGCCACGTAGCTCTGTTTGTTGCCGTCGGGAATGCAGACCACGGTATCCCCCACCTGCGGGGTGCCGAGGGGGATCGTGAGGGGCTTCAATCCCCTACGAATGATCAGGCCCTTGTCCCCGACTTCCATTCTTACGTCCCCACCCTGGTGTTGATGGATCTCCCGTCCTTCTCGAGGAGCACCGTGGCCACGCTACCATCGATGGCGGTGATCTCCCCCACAAGGTCTTCTGGTACCTCTTCCCGGACCACCTGCCGGGCGATGGCCTGGGTGTTCCGGGTGGTGGTCTGCACGAGCGCCCGCGTGAGAAACGTGGAGGAAAAGTCATTGTCCAGCACGCACTGGGCGACCACCCAGCAACCCCCGCGGTCCTTATGGTATTCGATGCCGATAATCCGCATCAGGTCCGTGGGGAGCTCGTCGAACCCGGTAAAGTAGATCCCCTGGTAGAGCATGAGGTCCACCCGCTCATTCATCGTGACCACATAGATTGTCGGGGGATCGGAGACGATGGGAAGGAGCGCCTCCGCGATGTCCTGGCAGATCTCGGCGTCGTCGAGGTCTTCCCGTTTCACCTGGAGCTCGATCCGTAACTCCTCCCCTGCGCCCTGCGCCGCGGTGGATGCCGATCCGACGTCCCATACCCCGCCCTCGCCGACGCTCATCCCGGTGACACGCACGAAGTTCTTCCGCTCGTCCTGGTTGTCGATGGTGGTGATAGCCTCCACGAAGCCGTCTTCGTCATCGATGGTCACGGAGGCGGGGATATCGAGATAGTCATCGAT
>CAZKZX010000253.1:0-2826 GCA_964557335.1 uncultured Methanomicrobia archaeon
GACATATCGTTCTTCACCAGGAACTACATTTACCATCGTAACTCCTACAACCATTGTTATCACCGATGTCGCAAGTCAGATATTTAAACACGAAGGATGACAAAGCACCTTTGAGAGTTGGCTGTGCAGAAGGATAAGAATTGCCTCGAAATGAATAGCTGGAGGGATCTCATTCCTCTCCAACGGGGCTGCTGCAGATAGTGCATTTGTAGCGATTAAGAGGTTTATTTCACGTTCCTCTTCTTCAATACCCCGTAAAGGTCGATCCCACACAGTCTTTGGCATATGCACACCGCTGGATACACAAATTCTGATCATTAAACACAATAAATTCACACTTATTGCACTGTACCTCAAAATCTGAGGAGAAAAGTTCTACGTCGTCGCCACACTGCGGGCACTTTTTAATGGTGAGTGTCGGCGTTCGCAAATAAGAAATTCCGGCACACCCACCAATCACGTAATGTATTTCCTTACATTTCTTTCGTTTCGCGTGAATCGTAATAGCGTTCTCATCCATGATAAATTCCGCCGCCATGCTATCTTCTACACTCACGTGTATCCTCATCTTGCTCCTATTCGCGTCCCTTTCCGGTATGCGCGTGCACGATGTAGCACCTTTCTTATCCATTCCTCGTCCTTGCTATATTAGTAATGATTAATCATTACTAATATGATAGTACTTGTTTTACAAGCGCCTTTCTATTTATGCTTTTCGCCGGAATCTGTGATCCTTTAAATTAGTATTTCAGGTAGGAAGTTATATGTCAATCACTGAAGCAGTTTTTTATGTCGAAAACGTATGCATGGAACCGCATAAACGCAGTATTGCGGCAGGACTCTCGTGGATCTTAAGACTGACGGGCACTAGTACTTGCTGCTTTTAAAGAGGATAAATGAGTGGCCAAACTTTGTGTAATCTGTTCAATGCTCTACTGATTTCCCGTCGCTTCGCACACCATTTAATGTGGAGGCAATGAAGGCAATGAAGACGGCCGTAAGTGTGCGTCACGGCGTCACACCTTTAGGGCAGTAATGTATGCTGTAACATTAAAGAAGGCTGCTAGAGAAGCGCGGCGTTGAGAGTCCTCTAATCGTGCTTTCACAATTTATGATAAGCCGATTTTTTTTCTACTCCGTAATAACTCAGTCGACTATGGTACGGTGAGGGTGCAGTAGGGTCAAAATAGAAAGTTCACTGCCATTTGCTATGGTTTTGCTCGTGGTGCACACGGCTAAGTTGTACGGTCATCTTATACATGCGCAATCAAAAACTGAAGACTATCTGGCACTGACCCCGTTTATGCGCTCTTCAGCTATTAAGTGGCTATTCCTTCGAGATTGATGAGAGCCATGCACGAACTCCGCTTAGTCTCAATCGTGCTTCTAGGGTCGCTTCTCTGATGTAATTAACGCGCCATCCGTCATGGAATGATTCTCTTATTTCCGCTTGCGTAACTCGCCGCGGACCATATTCTCCCGGTTCCAGTTCACTGAAGCAGAGCATGAAGTACGTTCCTCCACGGTCCACGACGGTCGCGAGGTTACTGACAAAAAGAGGGCGTTCTTCATCGCTCAAAACGTGGAACAGTCCTGAGTCGATGACGGTATCGAATGTTCTTCCGAGTTTATACAGTTCTAATACGTTTAATAGCAGAAACGTTACAGTTAAATGACGCTGAATATCTTTCTCCTTTGCTTTCTGGATTGCAAGAGAGGTAAAATCTATTCCCCACACTTCGTGACCGTGTTCCGCAAAATACAGGGCATTCTCCCCTGTGCCGCATCCGATATCGAGTACCGATCCAACGATTTCCCCCACCTGTTCCAGCTGTATAAATTCCTTTTGAGGGCGACCCGTTTCCCACGGTGGTTCTCCTTCGTACACCGATTCGAAGAAATCCATGAGATTATGTCTACCTTATGGATAAATAAAGGTATTTCTGTGCCATTCTGAAACATCAATTGCCTTTAGAACTATTATGATAAGAAGGAAATATCACGCCGGAACGCGTTTAGAGGGGCGTTAACACCAATAACATCTCCATATCGTGCACAATGTGATGTACCAGTCGAATTGGATATTGAATTTGGCTAATTCTCAGAGATTTTCTATGGATTTTGATAATAAACAAAGGGTACTTTTGGATGGGAGATATAAAAAAGCAGCTGCATCTTTCGCCTTACTGTTTTGTTGGGGCAGTGATGCTGGAAATACATAAGCGATGACCTAGAATTGGCGTAGCCAGTAGAGGTAGAGGGGCGTCGGCACCGATGTCGGCCTTTTTGAGTCAATCATCTAACGTTGTTGAATCTTGTTTAAAGATTGTTGATTTTTTAATAATTTCTTGTTGGTTCAACGGTAATGGTCTATTCTACCGTCGATTCAGCTAACGTTGAAAACTGACAGTTATCAGTTAAACATTACTACGAGTTAATTAGAATAATATAACAAGTGTTCAAATTTAATAATTTTTCAGTTAACCAAAACATGCGAGTGAGTGTCAACCTCGATGAGGCTACATTGAAAAATCTATTGTAGAGTTTGAAGCGCAAACCGGATTTTTTCGCAGCGTATATGCCACGCAGCCATATGTCAAGGTGAATGAGGTTTACTGCGTTATTGTAGCCTGCCTCCAAAAGCCCGAATTAAATGAATAAAAGAGAGTTTTTGCGCGAACTGCAAGCGGTTAAATCGAACGAACGAGTTAAATAGAGAATGGTGCTTCTGATCGGCCTGTTATTGCTCGCGACTTGTTTTTGCAGAGCTATGTGCTTATCCATCACCTGATGGTTTGCTCACTATGATGAGGCCCAATGCCAGTT
>CAZKZX010000254.1:0-2809 GCA_964557335.1 uncultured Methanomicrobia archaeon
TTGAAAAATCTTTGGGAGACATATTTGATACTAAAATATTTCTTTCCAGTAAGAGACTCGAAGTGCCGGAGGAGTCGTATAATCCTGCAGAAAGGAAAAGGACAAGGAAAAGGAAAAGAATTCAAACCTGTTCTTCAGTTATAAAAAACATGAAGATGAGATTACTTATCGTTTTTCAGCACGTGAACGTAATAACACGCGTACCCCCTTCTTACACATGTTGGTAGGAGGTATGGCGCTATAATGCTTTTCGCAAAATCAAATGATAAAAGTCTATTGACAACTCTTGCAAACATAGGATGAGCGAAATAATAACGGAATTTACGCGCAACCATGATCATAGATGGAAGGGTGTATTGCGTGACATCATTTGCTACTACTATTGAATATTCCTCTCGCATGTAGTCCTCGACGTCTTTAACGCACTCGAACTTGTCAAGCGACCAACTAATCTCCACAAGTTTCAAAAAACTCTCTTCAAACGAACTCAATGGAGCGGCGCAATCTCTTCGATACCCGTCTATAATGATAAAAAGTCCATCTCTCTTCAATTTCTTCTTTACGTCACGAAGGACGTGCAATTTATTTGCCGAATAGCACAACGCGTCCGCAACAAAGGCGATGTCATACGCATCGTCCTCTAAGGCGCTCAAATCGTGAAAGTCGCCGACTTGAAAATGTGTGTTTGGTATCTTTGCATAGCGTTTCAAAGGCTTTAGTGATAAGTCAACTCCCTCGAACATAACGTGAGGGTTCCGGCTCGCAAGAAATGCCATGTTAGCACCAAACCCATATGCAAGTTCCAGCACGTTTTTGGCGTCACTATCGCGGATGTACCTCTCTACAATTCTTGCTTGCTCTTTGAAATCCTCCTTTTTATATTTCCCGTCATAACTAATACCATAATGATAAAATCCTTCTAAGCTAAGGCTCAAATTAAATAATTTGCCACCGACGTAATAATTAATGACTTGCTGCTTCCCTGTGGCTCATTCATCATGCGCGGTATATCAAATATCTTGCCAATCTGACTTAGGTATAGTTCAAGATTGTCATTATGTTCAATGACTTGCTGTTCAATTACTGTGTCAGTTGACTGGTTCAAAGCCATTTGTAAAAGAGTTGCATCATATTCCCATAAAGTTTTGCCTGACCAAACAAACAAAATCGAACTCGTCTTCCAATTTTTGCATTTATATATGACTATTTTTCAATCTTGATTTCGCGCTCACCGTAAAAAAATCCTACTACTGTAGAAACAATACTATATACGCCGTGAATAGAAAATGCTGCAGTGTCGCAGTTTGAGCGTCCAAGTAATACAAAAGACCAAATGTAATGGGGATCTGCTTTTCCACTTATTCCAAACATCCTTCCCCTGTTTGAGGATCGTGAAATGTGATTCGCCTACCATAACGTCACCAGAAACACAGACGACTTTACGTGAGGAGTTTGTTAAAATAGGATTATAAAAGTACAAACAATAAAATTTTGTGATGACAACATTTTTCGTAAATTATATTCTGTGAGGTATTACACCTCCGAACAGTAGCAAGTGTTTTATGATCATTCAATGATCAGTTTCGAAGTTTACTGATTGGACCGTACGTCCTTCCAATACCGCATACAGACATTACAAATATACATATTCAGGTGATGGATGTTTATAATGTGACCATTGAACTCCCGGTACGTCGTGGGGTAAGATGTACGCTCGTTTAATTGCTCCCATTGAATTACGTCGTCACACTCACCAAATTCTCGGAGATTTTGAAGAATTCAAAGCAAAGCAAGAGAAACCGTGAGTCTTCTACCCGTCGGCCTATTTCATCAGAACGTGGTCGGTTAACAGAAAGAGAGCATTATTTAACGCTGACGCTTTTACTTGATCCAGATAAAGATTGCTACGAGTAACCAAAAAATAAAAGCACTCACTCCTGTAATCTTAAACGCGGTTTCCAGCTTTTCGCGAGACCTATTGTCCCCCAGATATTTCGCCTGAGTTAAGAGCCACGCCATAAGCACCGCCAGTGCCACCACGAAGAGCCACGACATCTGTGTGTAGATGTAGATCGCGACGCCGAAGAGAAACATGATGATGACCGATACGACGTAGAGCGCCCTCTCGGTAGTGGGGCGGGGCCGGATGAAGAGGGCGGGAATTGTTGGGTCAAGCCCTTCGTGCGTGATTGCGTTCGCCGTCCCTACAGCTGCTGCATAAATGATTATAAACCACGGGAGCGGCGTTAAGACGGTTTCGGGGGAGAACGCACTCCATATGGCTGCAGGAACTATTGCCATAGGTAAAATTACGTTAAGATATCCAATGGTGTCGCGCAGATACCGTGCGTAAACATAGTTTACCACGAGCAGTAATAGCCCCAGTGCCAAGAACAGCCAGTTAAAGACCACTATCGCTATCACAATACATATTCCAGTAAAAATCGCCGCGTAGAGTATGGCCTCAGATCTCGAGAGCAGCCCAGTCGCTAACGGCCTCAATGGCCACTTCGTTTTGTCCCTCTCTGCATCGCTGATGTCGTTTGTCATGTTTGTGACTGCACCAGCGAGAAACACGACGACAAGCAAGGGTATGAACCGAAGGTCATTAAAGCTCGCACCCGCGAGCGCCCCTACACCCAGTACAGGTGGTAAATAGATTATGTCAATTCCTATCCCCATCAGTGCTATGATCCCGATAAGTTTATTTCGAAATGAACGCTCAGTAGGTGCGCTTCTTAACATTAACACGTCAGTAGCCGACATTTGTGCATTTGCCATGCGTTTTCGTCCCCCTCTTAAACGATCG
>CAZKZX010000255.1:0-2808 GCA_964557335.1 uncultured Methanomicrobia archaeon
GCATTGGCACGACATCTCCAACTGAAAAGTTAGATGTGTCTGGCAACATCAAGGTCGGTGGCACCGGCAACGGCATTATCTTTGCCGATGGCACAAAGCAAACTACAGCAGCTTCAGGCGGCGGTGGCGGCAGCTTAACGCTACCGTATTCGGGCAGTTTTTCAGGTGGCGCAGGTATTACTGTTTTCCAAATCTCAATTACCGGTCCTGAATGCAATGCGATTCATGGTGAAGCCAGAGGAAGAGCCATAAATGGATATAATTCAAGTTCTGGTGCAATAGGTAGTCTGGGTTGTAAAAATTGTGGAGTTTACGGCAATACCGAGCACATGTATGAATCTGGTGTAGATTATGCTGGCTTTTTTAGAGGCACTTCTTATGGCGTCTATTGTGAAGGCAATACGGGACTATGTGCGCTTGGTAATTATACAGGAATATCTGCTTCATGTAAAGCGGAGGGAGGTTATGCCGCGGAGTTTATCGGCAAGGTAAAACTCACGAGCAAAACTACTGGTTCTACTCTTATGGAACTGGGCGAAGGACTTGACTACTCAGAAGGTTTCGATGTCTCTGAAAAATCTGTGATAAGTCCTGGCTCGGTGCTCGTCATCGATGCTAATAATCCAGGTCAATTGCGGTTAAGCAATTCAGCTTATGACAAAAAGGTTGCCGGGATTGTAGCCGGCGCCAAGGGCCAGGGTTCTGCGGTGCGTGTGGGAGTTGACAAGTTCGACTATGACGTGTCGCTTGCTGGCAGGGTCTATTGCAATGTGGACGCAAAGGAAACCGGCATTGAGCCAGGCGATTTGTTGACCACATCTTCAACGCCCGGCTATGCAATGAAAGCCGTGGAATATATGCGTGCTCAAGGAGCAATCCTGGGTAAGGCTATGGAGAGACTTGAAAAGGGGAAAAAAGCACAAATATTAGTCCTGGTGACCTTGCAATAGATGGGAGGTGAAGATTATGAATAATTTAGCAATCACAATGCTTTATAGAAAACACAGTATTTGTCATTTCCACCGAGAGGTGTCCTGTGGAGAGCGAGCCGTAGGCGAGTCGAGAAATCTACATACAAAGCAGATTTCTCCGCTTCGCGATGCTTCGCATCGCTTCGGTCGAAATGACAGTAAGTCTTTTCTACAAAGCACAATCACAATGGCCAGCGCTATCCTGTTAGTCGCAATATTGGCATTACCGCTGCAGGCTTTAGAGGTCACCATGGACCAGGCCTTGACTGTGGCGAACAACTGGATCGCACTAATCATCCAGCAGCGTGGAGATTGGGGCGGCTCTGAGACGGCTGAAATAGAAGGAGTCCAAGAATTTAAGCGTAGGCAGCACCTTATTGGCTATTTTTGCTATATTAAACCCAAAGGATTTATCATAGTATCTTTGCAAAAAGAGCTTCCGCCAATAAAGGCATATTCTGATACAAGCGCTCTCGACCCAGATATCGATGTGGGTATGACAGATTTATTAAAGGGAAAAATAGAGAGAGAACTAGACTTTATACGGCAACATAGCACTGAAATGAGGTTAGCTGATATACCGGACGTAAATAGCGTGCGTAAGATTGATTATCGGCCCGCCTGGCGTGCGTTGGGAGTCAATGTGGATGGCAGCATCGGGCTCATGGATGCAGAGAGAAGTTCTGGTGTAGTGTTAATGAACTACACCGGTGGCGAGCCTCCGTTACTCTCATCAAATTGGACCCAATATAATCCATACAACCGGCAGTGTCCTAAACCTCCACCAGGCGACATCTGCACGGAGCCTAACTGTTGTGTCGGCTGTGGACCTCTGGCCTGTGCACAGGTTATGCGTTACTGGGCCTGGCCTCCATGGTATGATTGGGCCAACATGCCAGATAATCTAACAACTTCCTCACCCCAGGCTCAGATTGATGCTGTAGCCAGGCTTTGCCATGAGGTCGGTGTTTTGGCCGATGCAATTTATTGTAATCCTGACTGGCCTGATTTGCCATGCGCATCTGGAGCTCCCTTTGCCAACGCAGATGGACCAGACTTGTTGGATTCCTTTGTAGATAACTTCTCGTATAATGATGCTGCCGACGATATAGACCGAGAAGACTATGATGATCCTGTTGAATGGTTCAATCTCATCAAAACCCAATTAAACCTAAATCGACCAATTCCCTATTCGGTGGGGTTCCTTGAATACGGCCACGATGTGGTATGCGACGGTTGGCAGGAGTTCTCATTCGATGATGCATACTTCAGGCAGTATCACATGAACTACGGAGGTGCGGGAGCTCCATTGTCTAACGCTGGTTGTCCTTCCTCGACCGGTAATTCCAATGCCTGGTACACCCTCGATCAAACTCCATGTGGTAATCCTGATGACGAATATATGCTTGTAGACATTTATCCAGAGAATTCTCTTGGCAGTTGGATAGGCGCGCCTTTTGTAATATCTGGCAGGTACGATGTCCCATCGTTTCCATATCGTTACTTTGACCAGGATGCTCAGGCTCCTATGTTTGCTATCTTTGCTCCGGGTCACAATCTTCAGTTTCTTGCCGGTGTTAAGGTGACTACTTTCTCTCTGGGTGCATTCATCCAATTTGTAGGTGAACCCACTGCAAACACCCGACTTTTCTCAATCAAGGGCACTGCAAGTGGAGGACGGGTGGCTGGGATTAGAATCTACAATGGCGAAATAAGGTTATACAACAACGGCAGCCTCAAGTTTCACTAATAAAAGGATAGAGGATTAAGCTATGAAAAAGAAAATAATTCAAATTGTAACGTATCTACCGACCAGCTTGATAATCGTGATAATGAT
>CAZKZX010000256.1:0-2799 GCA_964557335.1 uncultured Methanomicrobia archaeon
TAAATGTGAGGAGGGTGCTGCAGGATGCCAGCCTCTTGCCTCCTCTGAGTACATAGTCAATGATGTCCTTGTACACTCTCCCAACAAAATCATGATACATGCGGGCATTCGTACCTTCATTCTTAAGAAAGCGGGACAACCTCTGTTCAATCATCACGCCGTACTCGTCTAACGTGCTCTCCCAATCTGACATGCTTCTCACCGAAACTATAAGATACACAGTTGTTTTTGGGTTTCAATCCTTCGATGGTTATGATGTGATCGTGGACAGCCATAATTGCAGTCAGGATGAGAAAAAACTGCAATTATGATTGAACTTTCCAACTCGATAAATAACGTTGACTTTAATTTAATCTATTATATATTAATTTATACATAATTATATTCTGCTACCTGTGAGTCAAACGATTGTCGGTATGAATTTTGTTCTATACACTGTCAGTAAGTGAATCGTGAGAAGGACAACCGGGCGGCATGTAAGCCAAATGCTGCGGCGGCCGTTTGAGTAACTACTTCAAATGCAACTTGTTGTACACCTCTCGAAGGTATTTTTTTAAATTGTAAATATACTTGTGTTGCGTCGAGTAAACTCTGCTCAATTATGTGGTGAGTGTAGCGGCACGTGCGTTTTGTGGATCCCCTATCTCCAGTACCGCTTCGGTACAATCATTTGATTTCTCCGCTACGATGAACAAATGCATGGCTTTTGTCGTTAATTCCACCTCACCCATCATATATATCCCTCTGACGATGGGAACGTATCTGACGGCCGAGAAAAGCATGATAATGAAACTGTTACCTGTTTTTGAAAAGGAGGACATGGCGAAGTGGTTAAACTGATACAACGTGTTGGTATGTTGCTGCAGACGAAGGCATTTCGTGGTGGAAAGAGGCCAAAGATAAACTGGTTGAATATTAGAAAACAGCTTACATCTGTTTTTGATTCTTCTTTCGTGATCTTTTTGAACCGTTTGCGTCCGCAAAAGTATTTTTATACGTGCGTCGCCATATAAATAGTACTGCCACCGATTCTACGAGGGTAAGGAAAATGGTCACCATGCGGAAGTTTGGAATAGATTTTGTCGGCGATATACCGTGGGGAACACACCTTTGTCAGTTCTACGAAAGCAAGTACGACTTAACAGAGATTCTGGTGCCCTACTTCGCCGAGGGGTTGAGAAGCAACGAAGCGTGCATGTGGGTAACATCCGAGCCCCTCGAAGTAGAAGAGGCTACCGAGGCCCTTGAGAACGCGGTTCCAAATATTGACCGGTTTATTAACAATGGGCAGCTTCTTATTCTTCCCTACACGGAATGGTACCTTAAAGGCGGAACGTTCGAAGCAGACCGCGTCCTGCAGGGGTGGGTTGAAAAGGAACAGGAGGCGCTGAGCCGCGGCTTCAAGGGTCTGCGCCTTACCGGCAATACCTTTTGGATTGAACGGAGCCTCTGGGACAGCTTCACCGACTATGAAGAGACCATAAACAACATCCTCGGAGCACATCGAATCATCGCAGTATGCACCTACAGCTTGGGAAACTGCAGCGGCAGTGACATCATAGATGTGATACGGAATCACGGCGGCACTATAATAAAAAAGGGCGCGACCTGGTCCGTGGTTGAGGATGTGGCGCGCCGCAAGGGAGCTGAGGTGGCGCTCCAGCGGGCGCATGACGAACTTGAGCGGAAGGTGGAGGAGCGCGCTTCCGCGCTGCGAACGGAGATTAAAGAACGGGCAACGGCTGACGAGAAGGTGCGTGCGGCTTCTTTGTACTCGCGCAGTCTGATTGAGGCGAGCCTTGACCCCCTCGTCACCATCAGCGCTGAAGGCAAAATAACCGACGTTAATAAGGCAACCGAGGACGTCACTGGATTTTCCCGCGAACAATTAATCGGCAGTGACTTTAGCAGCTACTTCACAGATCCAGAAGAAGCGAGCGCAGGTTACATGGAAGTCTTTTCCAAGGGGTATGTGCGGGACTATCCTCTTGCCATTCGCCACAAATCCGGTAAGATCACCGACGTCCTTTACAACGCCACGGTGTACCGGAATGAAGCTGGCGAGATCCAGGGCGTTTTCGCCGCAGCGAGAGACGTTACCGAGCGCAAGCAGGCTGAGGAACAGTTACAGCAGACCTTAGAAGAATTGGTGCGCTCCAATGCCGACCTTGAGCAGTTCGCCTATATTGCCTCGCACGACCTGCAGGAGCCCTTGCGGGCAGTAGTAAGCTACATGCAGCTGCTTGAACGACGATATAAAGGGCAGATCGATGAGAAGGCCGACAAATACATCACCCATGCAGTGAGCGGAGGGCAGCGGATGCAGGAACTCATTAATGGATTGCTCGCGTATTCGAGGATAAGCACGCGGGGAAAGGCTCTCGAGCCAATCGATAGCACCCTTGTAGTGAGCAACGCAGTACATAATTTGCATAGGATCATCACAGAGAATAATGCAGTCGTCACGCACGATCCACTGCCAGTGGTGAACGTTGATGACGTACAGCTGCTGCAGGTGTTTCAAAATCTCATTGGAAATGCTATTAAGTTCAGGGGTACACCAGCTCCGACAGTGCACATCGGAGCACACCGTATGGGCGATTACTGGATCTTTTCCGTTAGTGATAATGGTATTGGTATTGACATGCAGTACGCCGATCGCATTTTCACTATTTTCCAGCGCCTCCATACGAGGCAAAAATATGAAGGTACCGGAATGGGGCTTGCCGTGTGTAAGAAGATCATCGAACGCCATGGCGGGAAGATCTGGGTAGAGTCGGAAGCCGGGAAGGGGTCGAC
>CAZKZX010000257.1:0-2790 GCA_964557335.1 uncultured Methanomicrobia archaeon
GGCAACCTCCGGCAGGGGGATGAGATCGTGGTGAAGGGGACCCATTCCACATTCCGCCAGGCGGTCACGTCCATGCAGATCGAGCACGCGGGTATCTCCCAGGCCGCGCCCGGGCAGGAGATCGGCATGAAGGTCACCCAGCCGGTGCACGTGGGCGACCAGGTGTACCGGTCCCTCGTAAAGTGAGGCGGGACTCCCACTTTTTTCGGGACCTGGGCCTCACTGGATATTTCCCTTTATCATGATGATGACTGGATACCATCGAGGCCGTCTTCTTCCAAAGGGCCAGTCACTGCAGAATATCTTCTCCGGGGAGGGTCACGGGAGAGGGCAGAGCCCTCTCCCGGTCCCACCCCCGTGAGGATAGGCAGATCCGTGGTATCAGAAGACACGACAGTAGGCCTACGTATTTGTAGTCCCGCCTTTGAAACCCTTCCACTCGCTTTCCGGTCTACTTCAGATCAATAATTTCCGCTTCCGGGTGTTCGGTCTCCAGGAGCGCCACCGTGCACCTTCCGGTAAGGTAGCCGGAGACCGCCCCCGGGTTCACGACCAGGGTCTCTCCCTCCCGGGATACACCCGGCCGGTGGGAATGGCCGTGGACCACGACGGCATAGCCGCCCCGGCGGACCAGGGATGCCAGCAGTTCCTTCTGGTGGCCGTGCAGGAGGGCAATGGCCACCCCGTCAGACATCACCTCAGCAAAGTCGCCGCGGATCTCCAGGGCTTTTCTCTCCCGGCACTTCTGCAGGAGCATGTCCCGGTCCCCGTCATTGTTCCCGAAGACCCCGATCATCGGGGCACGGAGGCCGGCGAGGGTATCGATGACGAATGGTGCGATGAAGTCGCCGGCATGGAGCACGAGATCTACCTTCGCATCGTTGCACCAGGCCACCGCCTTTGCGATCATCGACAGGCGGTCGTGGGTATCCGAGAGGATGCTAATGCGCACGGGAACACCTCGCGAAGGGTATGGTTGAGGGGAACAGATAAGGGTATGGACGGGAGGTCCTCAGACAGGTACGATCAGACAGTCCCGATATCCTCGTTCCAGAGATCGGGGCGTTCCGCGATGAAGCCCTGCATTATCACCTGGCACTCGTTCAGGTCCAGATCCACCACCTCCACGCCGTGGGATTGCATGAACTCCCATGCCCCCGCGAAGGTCCGGGATTCCCCCACCACCACCTTCGGGATACCGAACTGCACCACCGCACCGGCACAGAGGTAACAGGGCATCAGGGTGGAGTAGAGGGTGGTGTCCCGGTAGCTGCCGATCCGCCCGGCGTTTCTCAGGCAGTCGATCTCCGCGTGGAGCACCGGGCTCCCTTCCTGTACCCGGCGGTTGTGGCCCCGGCCGATGATCTTCCCTCCTTTCACCAGAACGGAGCCGATGGGGATGCCCCCTTCGGAGAGGCCCTTCCGCGCTTCATCGATAGCGACAGACATGAACCGGACCACAACGAACACCTGACTCAACAATATGCATCGGTTCTTACAAAGGTTACGGAGTACCCATTCCCTGCAATTGTTCACCAGAACCCCGAGTAACATGAATATCTATCATCCCCGCCTCCCTACCGTGATGTGATGACCCCTGTACGCTATGGTATTGTTGTCGTGCTCATCGTGACCCTGGCGATAACGATTCTCGCGTATCCATATCTTCCCGACCCGATCCCCTCCCACTGGAATATCGAAGGAGAGGTGGACGGCTACCTGCCGAAACTCCTGGGTGTCCTGATCATCCCGCTGGTGATGATTCCCTTCTCGGCACTGTTCTTCCTTCTTCCACGGATCGATCCGCTGAAAGAGAATTACCCGAAGTTCCAGCGATATTTTGAAGGGTTCATCCTCGCGTTCGTTGCGTTCCTTCTCATCATCCAGCTGTGGATCATTGTCTGGGGGCTCGGGTACCCCATCAGTCCCACCCTCCTCTTCCCCATCATCCTCGGGGCATTGTTCATCTATCTCGGGTTCCTGATTGAGCATGCCGAACAGAACTGGTTCGTGGGGATACGCACACCCTGGACTTTGAGCAGCGAACGGGTCTGGAAGAAGACCCATACTCTCGGAGGGACACTGTTCAAAATCGCAGGCATCCTCGCAATGGCCGGGGTACTGTTCGGGAAATATGCGTTATGGTTTTCCCTGGTTCCGGTGCTCGTCGTCTCCGTATTCACGGTGATATATTCTTACCTGGAGTACTGGAACGAGAAGAGAGAGGGACGGTAACCCCGATGTTCAATCAATCGCCTGCGAAATGGGTATTCATCTGATCCGCTCCTTCAGGTTGTCACCGGAGATCTCCGGATCTTCGATCCCTGGTGATGAGATGCGTTTCTCCCACCTGCATATCAGGCACTTCACCCTGTGATCCTCATGTGTAGGTGGATTGACCTCCAGGAGTGGCATCGTTTGAGTTCAATCATTTCTTCCCTCGTATCGCTTGAGTAACCACTTCTCGCCACAATGACGGCAGATGCGGTACCCGTCATTGTGAGTGTCAGTCTGTTCGCATCCGCACCGCCAGCAGGCGTTATTGTTTAACGCCTCCCAGTCACATCCTGGGAACGTGCATCTCACGAAGCAGGGTTCGTGGGTCAACATCTGATGTCCACATTTTGGGCATGTTTTCAGGTCGTATTCGGGGAAGTCTTTGGAATACATAATCAATGGGCCGCTGTTATTCTATATTGACCTTCCCCCTCCACGGAAAAGTCGCTAAGAAAAAGAGAAGTGAGGAGGCCTAAACCGACTTCTCCCACCCCTGGCCCATGTCGATGAGCG
>CAZKZX010000258.1:0-2786 GCA_964557335.1 uncultured Methanomicrobia archaeon
AGGCAAGTGATTTGGGTATCAATATTGGTAAGATAATTCTCTCAGGCATTGGACCATTCAGAGAGCCGATTCGCAAGTACTCACAATCCGTTCAGATGCCTTCCCGTCTCCAAAGGGATGCTCCCAGGTTCCCTGGCAGTCAATCATCTTCGAAGCGGCTGCAATGATCCTAGCTGGGTCTGTGCCTGTCAAAATGTTGGATCCAACTTCAAGGGTTTCAGGACGTTCCGTCTCCTCTCTGAGAGTAATACAGGGGACACCGAGGATACAGGTCTCTTCCTGGACCCCTCCCGAATCGGTGCATACCAACCCTGCAGAAGCCTCGAGAAGCAGGAAATCATGAAATCCCAGTGGATGAATGAGTTCGATCCCCTTCGGCTTCATCCCGTACTTCTGCATCATATTCTGAGTCCTTGGATGTATTGGAAAAATCACTCGTGATCCAAACCGGTCATGTACTGCATTCATTCCTGCGAGAATTCCTTCAAGATTCTCCGGAGTATCCACGTTCTCTTGGCGATGCGCGGTTAGAAGAACAAACTCATTTGGGCTGAGATCAAGTTCATCAAAGATCTGTGAATTCTGTCTCGCAAGCGGCAAGTTCTCAGCAATGGCATCGACAATCGTATTTCCTGTCAGATAGATGCTCTCTTCAGCGATACCCTCCCGAAGGAGGTTCACTTTTGCGTGGGGTGTTGGCGCAAAAAGTTTCGTTGAAAGGTGATCTGTAACGATCCGGTTGATCTCCTCAGGCATTCTCCTGTTCCCTGAACGCAGCCCAGCTTCCACATGACCGATCGGGATGTTAAGTTTTGCCGCAGCCAGGGATGTGGCGAGAACGGTATTGGTATCCCCTTCAACAAGGACGATATCCGTACCAAACCGCTTTATCTCCCTCTCCACCCCGACAAGTATTCTCCCTGTCTGTTCCGCTGGAGACCCGGATCCCGTTCCCAGATTGACATCAGGCGCTGGCAGTCTGAGGTCTTTGAAGAACTGATGATCCAATTCATGGGAATAGTGCTGACCAGAGTGGATAATGGTGTAGGGAATTCTCCTGAACCGGCAGTATTTGATGATGGGAGACATTTTAACGATTTCTGGTCTCGTGCCAAGGACAATGGCAATCATAGATATATCCTTGAATTTCGGGACGTTGGGAACATTCCGGGGTCATCAGAAGGTTCGGAAATTCTCCCTATCACAAAGAATCGGCGCATCATTCGACTCCGGTTACCCGAGATATGAAGAGGTTGTATTCCCCGTTTGAATAAATCCAATCGGTTGTCTTATCATTCTGAAACCGTACGATGTCTACCAAATCAAATCCCTGGCGTCCCATGAACCACGGGACATTCATATAGTACTGCAATGCGGGATCCTCGGTCGCATCCTTGAACCTCTGGGTGATGACCACATAAGTATCCATATACAGGGATTCTCCTGCAAACTGATGTTCGGTATATCCAAAATGGCGAGGAAAAATCGGATTCTTAGACCCGGCTCCGTATCCCATTGGCTCAAAAGCAAACCTGCCCTGACCAGCACTTCCGCCGATCCAGTTACTGCCAGCAATATCCATGAACGATACCTGCCAGTTCTGCTGGTAGATCCAGGGAGACCGATAGGAACTCATGACCCCGAGAAAACATGAGAATACAAGCAACATTATAACGATGAAGGTTCCGGCTTTCCCAAGGACCCTTCCTGATTTTTCTGGGGTAAGGAGATACAGAAAGAGAATACTCACGAGCACTGGTGTTGCCCAGATTCCTGCGTTCGCGGAAAAAAGTCTTCCCATAGTGACGAGCCCGGTCCGGTTTCCTACCACAATGTACGTGGCCATGCTTCCCACAAAGATGGCTGCGAAGAGAAATACATCCCGGTACTGCATTTCCCGCCTTTTCAAATATAGCAGAGCCAGGCAACAGGCTAGTCCTGCACAGACAAGGAAGATGGCAAGGTGCCCATACATTTTGATGGTCAGCTCGATGAAATGCGGGAGATCCAGCTGAAAGACCGGTTCCAGTTCCTGCGAACGCTTGATTGTGGTCACGGTCTCCTGAGCAACACGTTGAGTTATCTGTCTTGCCGGAATACCCGATCCTGTGAAGTAAGCGAACCAGAGGAAAAATGAACAGAGGGATATCAGCGCCGGATTCGTGGAGAGGGATCCACGGGACTGTGGCATTTGCCAACTCCAAATCCATTTCGCAGCCTCAGCCACAAAGAGAGTAGAGATTAATACCATCACTATCAGCGGGTGGAGAAAAACAAAGGAAATAAGAAAAATAATGAGGATAATGCTACCTCCTCGGGATGGATACTCCAGATTTCTGAAATAAAGGAAAAAGAGAAGGGGAAAGAGTAAAATCGCGAGCGCGTGGGGATAGGGTGTAAGGTGGTAGTAGGCAAAGAGGAGAGGCGTTGCCGCTCCCACGGAAAGGATAGCCGCCTGCCGTTCATGTGAAACCGAAAGGGTGAGAAAATAGGTAAAAATCATGAAGAGCAGGGTAAAAAACAGAGGCAGAAACTTTGTCGCCTCCATCGAAGGGCTATCGGTTACATAGGTGATCGCTGCCGCCAGGATATTGATGGCCGGGTAGTAATTGTCTTTGACATAGCCGGTGGTAATAATCTGTTCTGTAGTTGCCAGGTGGGCGAAGGGATCCGACAAACCGTAGAGAAAATATCCCCTCGTAAACTGGAGGGTAAGAATTGCGATGTTGAAAAGAAGAAGGAGAAATCCTGCATACCCCCACAACGTGGAACTTCTTAGGGATGAT
>CAZKZX010000259.1:0-2766 GCA_964557335.1 uncultured Methanomicrobia archaeon
CAGCGATAAGACGAGCTTTAATCTCTGCTTTTTTGCTCATCGTTTAGCCTCCATCTAAGCTCCTTTATGTAGAATTTTAACAATGGTTAATGTGGCTTTGCGGTTAATTTAAGCTTTGTTACCTAGACAACATTTGTCGGAATTCTGCATGGTAGTCTCCCCCACACCTCAATGGCGAACGTGGAGTTTCAGGAATATGCGAGAATTTATGTAATATTGTAAGTGTTCGGATTATATAATCGCGATAGTCCCATCCTTCAACGAGGTGTTTTCCGCGAGACAGATATCACTTATAATCTACCGATAAGCACTAGATGCATAGAACTTACTCTAATACAACCTCTTCCCTCAGCATCTTGAGCACTTCATTTCTCAATTTTGTAAAATCGTAATCTGTACGATCTCTCGGCCGCGGTAGTTTAATTTCTAATATATCCCTCACATTTCTATTTTGAGCTGACATGAGGATGATCTTATCTGCAAGAAATACCGCCTCATCGACGCTGTGTGTTACGAATAAAATCATCTTGTGCTCGGCCCTCCATATTCGTAAGAACTCCTCCTGCATCTGATTTCGTGTCTGAGCGTCAAGCGCCCCGAAGGGTTCATCAGCAAGAATTATGGCGGGATCATTTGCAAGTACTCTGGCAATCCCAACTCTCTGCTTCATTCCGCCGGACAATTTATTTGGATAACTATCTTTGAATGGTGTAAGTCCTACTAAATCTATGTACTTTTCAGCTATTTTACTTCTATCACTTTTTTTTATACCTTTAAGCTCTAGCCCGAACTCTATGTTACCCACAACGGTTCTCCAAGGGAAGAGAGCGTACTCCTGAAATATCATCCCCCTATCGCTTCCAGAACCCTTAACGACCTTACCATCCATCTTGATAATTCCGCTCGTTGGCTGCTCGAGACCGGCAATAAGCCTTAGAAGAGTTGTCTTTCCGCAGCCTGAAGGCCCTACAATACAAACGAATTCACCTGCATTAACAGTAAAACTAATCCGATTGAGGGCAGTGAAACCATCGTACATTTTGCTAACATTTTCCAAGCAAAAATGTCCATCGCTTAGCTCCACGGCAATAGCCTCCTCTGTAGGTATAGAACCCCCTCACTCATAATGAAGCCAATAATTCCGATAACTATAATACCTGAAATAATTTCAGGTAGCCTTCCACCGACTTGATACATAGACCAGATAAAGTAACCCAATCCGGTACCGCTTCCTCCCACGAACTCTGCAGCGACTATTGATGCCCATCCGACTCCAAGGCCTATTCTCATACCAGTGATCATTGAAGGGACTATTGCTGGGAGAACAACTTTAATTAAAATCTGTCCCTCATCTGCACCGAGTGCCTTTGCAGCATCGATTAAAATTGGATCTATAGATTTCACTCCGATGGCTACGTTTAAAACAGTGGGAAAAAACACTCCAAGAGCTACTATAAATATCTGAGCAAGCAACACGGTATTTCCATATACGCTAAACAATACGTACGCAAGTGGTATCCAAGCAATCGGCGGTATAGGCCTAAATATCTCAATTAAGGGGCTTACAAAATTATTAAAGCGTCTATACCAACCAATTGCCACTCCCACAGGGATCCCCAATATAAATGCAATCAAAGCACTTTCAAGCACTCGTGTAAGACTTGCCGCCGCGTGCTCCTGCAATGTTTTTCCGAGGATAGGCTCTCCTTTTACAGTAAGCGTTAAAAAAGTAGCAAAAGTCTCAACGGGAGTAGGTAATAGCAGCAACTTAAAAAAGGCTACCAACTGCCATAAAATGAGAAAAAGAATAACGGCAGTTATTCCATTTATCGCCCGCGTGTGTTTGTTTTTCAACTTATCACTCTTGTGCAGTGTTTACTTTACGCTGATTTTGATTGGATATGTTATCTCACTCATTTTGACGAGACGTTTAGACTATTTTGCCTTGCAGCTTTCCGTAGAATTATATCCTGAACCGTTCCATAACCAGGCATTGCGATGGTTTTTCCCGTTAAGTCGCTCAACGATGTTATAACGTTGTTGTTTCCGACAATAAGACTAGACCCATCATCGTTAGCGCCTGCAATGATGTTAATTTTTACATCATCGTTTATTCTCTTTAATGTCGCAGGTGCTAATCCGACAGATCCCACGTCAATTTCATGTGTCTTAAAGCCCTCCATTAAAGCGTTGCCATTTGCATACCGTTTTACAATCACAGTGAGTCCTGCAGCCTTATAATATCCTTCCTTCTCAGCTATATAGTCAGCAATGTCGTGACTGTTTGCAGGAAGTACGCCAAAATTAATTGTCGCATTAGTTTCTATCGGCTTCCAATTGGGATCTCTTGCGAGGTTCTCTCTCACCTCTCTACTATAATCTTGCACAATAAAACTAGTAAAAAATTGATCTTCATCTGAATATCCGATATCTGTCACTTTCTTGTTCAAGTACGGTGAATTTTTCAGCTCATCGTAGTACTCCCGAACAGAAGTTACGTTAACTTCAGATGTATAGTGGATATTTTTTAGTGACATATTTGCAGCAGCGCTGCTCACGCCGGCATGCTCTACAATGTACTGCACAACCTTATCGTGATTTCTGGGATTGTTGACAAAATCTGTACCCTTTTCATGTGCCCATACTATCCCAAGAACGGCATTTTTGTCTAGATGCTGTAGTGAGCTCGTTGCAGCTGCGAGTACGCAACACGGATGGTCTGACCATATCTCTCTTGAATACGCGAGTACTTTCCCTGTTCCTTGT
>CAZKZX010000260.1:0-2742 GCA_964557335.1 uncultured Methanomicrobia archaeon
TTGAACGGACAACCTAGCCGTACGTCCTTCGTGGCACATATGTACATCTTGAACAACTTACTTCAGGTTAATCGCGACAGCGTGTACATACTCGCCAGCTTTTGCAGGTCATTCAAAATGTACACGAACGCCATCCATGACCACTGGCCCCAGCGCTCACGCACCGCTCTCGTCACCTCGTTGATTTCCTGCCTGGGGTTTAAGGGCGCTCGTCCGAGCAAAAGCTCACTCATGATGACGACACTCCAGACATCTACCGGGACCGAGCTTCGACCGATTATCAACCCCGCCGAGTACCTGCCGATACCGGGAATTTCCATCACATTTTTTATGGCTTCATCCTCGGGTGTACTGTGCAGCACTCGTAACGACATCGGATGTTCGACCAGATGCCGGGCAGACTTGACAAGCCGCTCCGCGCGGTAACCAAGGTTTGCTTTCTTTCTCAGCTCGGCCGGTTCCAATCGAGCGATGTCAGAAGGCCTGGGCCAGAGCACTACCTCTTTACCATCGAAGGTAATCCTGGCACCATATTCCTCCAGTAGTTTTGCCATCATGCGTTCGCTTCGCTTGAGCGGCGCCATCTGGAGTGTTATCGCCAGTATAACCCGACCGAAGAGGTCATCCAGCCGTCCCACCCTCATGCCATAGAGGTCTTTCACCACGACAGAGAGCACATCGTCACCGCGGGCGAAGGAGTAAAAAGCGTTGAGGTCTTCATCTTCTCCGAGCCCGAGCATTATATCTGTCTGCAGTATATTCGTTTCATCTTTTGTCAGCTGCGATCGGGTGTAGACAGTCACAGCAACCTTTTTACTGGCCCCTGACATCTTCAGCCCTACCGGCTTATCACCCACGTACGTGCCGCTCCAGAGCGTGCCGTTTTCGAAGACTTCTCCGGGAGTTGACCAGTGCCAGCCTGCTGGCCTAGCGACGGTGAGCGAGAAATCAAAAGGTTCCGGTATGACGATGTCGAACTGTTCTGTAGCTTTATAATCAGCTAGTTTGTTCATTGTCTCTAAGAGCCATTCAATACAAACGTATTAATAATGGTTGCATACGGGATGATCTGCGATCTACTCAAGGCGTGAGAGTACTAAGGTTCGTACACAAAGAAGCGACCCGAGAGAGGCCGTTATTTTAAAAAACTGCCTCAATAAAATGAGAATTGAAAGCTCTGTTACTGTGCTTGATTTACTGCACACGTAGTCGCAACGTATGCTATAATTGATGATGAGAGCCCCAAAACGTGCTTTTTTATCTGTAAAGACTCTGTCAACGTGAAATCTTCTCGGTTTTTTATAAACTCTTTTTTTAGCCTTTATAAACGCGTTACTCTCGATCATACATCGTTTAAACAGGACTTCGTTCCCGATGTACGCATAAAGACACGACAAGTTTTTACTTAAAAGAAGTAATAGAAGCGTATCATGGCATCTCGTTCGTCTCTTGTAGTCTTGGGTGTTATTTTCGGAGTAGTGATTGGCGCTGTGCTTGGCATCCTGCTCGGCGCCATATTCGGGTTTATCATTTACCTCCTGTTTGGCGTATTCTTCGGCGGATTTGCACGTTCGATAGGCTTACTGCAATTTATCGCTGGCGCATATATCGGTGGAACGATAGGCGTAGTACTAGGTGGAATTGGGGGGGCGGCGCTCGGTGGAAAGGCCCGTGTAGCATTCGACTCTGCCTTTTATTCCGTGTTGGGCGCAGCAGTTGCCGTAACGGTGTATGCGATGTACGGAGAAGTACTCGGTGGGACGTCTGGCGCGATGCTCGGCGCTTATATCGGCGGAATTGCCGGGATTGTCGCTGGTGTCATTGCAGGTGTGGTAGAAGGGATGCGAGCGCATACAAGCGTACGCACACCCATCGGTAACATTCCAGGCGGTGTAGGCGGTGCCGTTGGGAGCGCTGTCTTTGGTGCCTATTTTCTCCCATTCGTAAATGGCTCTGCTAGCACAATAGCCGGGTTTATCCTCCTGTTGATTGTAAGCAGCATAGCCACATTTTGGAACGTCAAAACAAAGGGGTAATGCTGCTGCGGGGATAGAGATCGTTGCCTCTTATTCAGGTTAATCTCAGGAACACCCCAGACGCTGTAACTACAGCTACTGTACATAACGTGATGAACTTGCATCCTTTATGAAGCTGATCGCAGGCTACTTCGGGATGCTAACCGAAGGCCTAAAGGTAGATCTCATGGCGAAAATTTCTTTTATTACGCTGTAATGGTCGTGGCCCCTATCTTAACTACTATCGTTTCTTTTATTGCCTTCTCAGTAAATCCATACACTAAGGTGACGGTGTCACTGTTGTCCTTCTAGGGGTTGATGGTCGCGGGGTCGACGTGGTTCAGGTTTTTTGACTGCAGAGCAGGTATGGGCGTTACTTATGGATACTTCTGCCTTCTCTCTTCGAGTGCGTGGTTCGTCTCCGCGCTTCAGGAGACGTGAAAGCTATTTAATGAGGGATTTACCACATGGTAGGCAGACATGGACGTCGGATTGTTTCTCCTCAGCTTTGTGTTCATCTATGCCGGGAGTACCCTCTTTACGAATGGGGTCGAATGGCTCGGACGCAAGCTCAGGCTCTCTGAAAGCGTTGTCGGGTGTGTGTTGGCTGCTGTAGGCACAGCGCTCCCGGAAACGCTCATCCCCATCATCGCGATTTTCTTTGTAGGGGGCGTAAGCGGGCACAACGTTGGTGTCGGCGCAATCCTCGGCGCGCCCTTTATGCTCG
>CAZKZX010000261.1:0-2739 GCA_964557335.1 uncultured Methanomicrobia archaeon
GCACTAATGGGTATGACATGCCCCCCCAGTCATTGTTTATTAAATGCACATCACTGTGGCAAATACCACAGTGACTGATCTTGATCTCCACATCGTGGACGCCCAATTCTTGGGGTTCATATTCATAAGGCGTCAAAGAGCCGCCAGATTCTAGTGCTGCGAACGCGTGAATAAGCATAATGTTACGTTCTCACTTACTTGTTTCTACACTTTTGTTATAATCCAAGTAATTCTTACCACGTATAGGTGATCATTGTGTGCTAAGGTGAGACGTCTTTCCATTCAACGAGCTGTTCAACTGATATATTCCGTTAGTATTGCATATGCGACCTTATAATCTCTCAACGCACCTCTACTCCTACACCTCCACGTTAAGCGTCGCGGATGCCCGTTACGCTACCAACCACGTTCCACACATCGATGTCGCTCCAAGAGGGTACCTCGTAGACGCCTTTTGCGGCATTCACAACGACGCGCGCAACTTCCACGGGAGGTCTCCCTTCGAAATCGGTCATTCTCGTCGCGATAAAATCAGGATTTACGACATATACGTTGAGGTGCGGCACTTCTTTTGCTAGTGCTTGTGTAAAGCCCCTCACTCCAAACTTCGTAGCACACAAAACAGTTAATTCCTCCATGCCAGTTGTGCCAGCAATGCTCCCGATGTTAATTACCGTGTCTTTGACGTGGGGTAGGCACGCCCGCGTCATTTTTATGAGACCCTCTAAGTTTGTCCGGACTTGTACGGCGATGTCCTCAAAGCTCTGATTTTGTAACTCCGTCCACGACAGAGTTCCCGCGTTGTTCACCAGGATATCGATGTTTTTGCGCTCCTTCGCTACTTCGTCCACTGCGTGGAGTATGCTCTTATCATCCAATACGTTTAATTCGACGAGCGATGCATCGGCGGCGCCAAGCTCTAAACACGTTTTGTACGTTTTTTCTGCCTCTTTTTTATCTTTATAATAGGTCACTACGACTATCGCATTTTCTTGAGCAAACTGGTAAGCAGTCTCCCCTGCCAATGCCGATACTCGAACCGGTCACGAGAACAACTTTACTTTTCATAGACGCTCTCATTGGTATCAATTCATAAATTCCCCTATACAAGTTTTGCTTCTGTGGAATGGATTACTTCAAGGATTTGTGGGGTGCCGCATTGAATGACTCTTCTAGAGGTGGCGTGATATATTTTATTAAACTTCCTATTTACGTAGAAAAGACTATGTAAACAACAAGTTAAAGACGTTAAAGATTGTAAAACAAGACTTTAACATCAAAAGGGAGGGATTTTCATTACTGGTGGATTTACCATATATCTTCTGCTTTTAGCCGTCATTACCGTTACAACGGTCAATTATTCCGGTAGTAACAGCAGGCTACGTGAAACTAAAAGTACTGGCGCACGACGCGAGGGCTATGTCTCGGTAACTGGTGGAAACGTATGGTACAAAATTGTGGGTGCGAACAGGAAAAAAATCCCGCTCTTGCTTCTGCATGGAGGACCGGGGGCCTCACACGACTATCTTGAACCACTCGAAGCTCTCAGCGATGAACGGCCTGTTATTTTCTACGACCAACTTGGCGGCGGCAACTCAGATAGACCGGATGATCTATCTCTCTGGACGATTGAACGCTTTACAGAAGAACTGGAGCAGGTCAGAGAGGCTCTTCAGCTGCACGAGGTACACATACTCGGACAGTCATGGGGAACGATGCTCGGCGTTGACTACATGCTTACGAAGGCCCCTCACGGAGTCGTAAGCCTGATACTGTCCGGGCCGTGTTTAAGCGCTGCTCGGTGGGAAGCAGACCAAAAGGCGTATCTTTTAGGGTTCCCTGCGGCTATCCAGCGGGTTGTTCAAAAAAGTGAGGCGTCGGGAGACTTCAGTTCGTCTGAGTATCAAGAGGCCATGATGCAGTACTACAAGCGGCACGTGTGTCGCTTAGATCCCTGGCCTAAGTGCCTGACGAGAACATTTGAGAAGCTACGGCACGCTGTGTATGAATATATGTGGGGCCCCAGTGAGTTCACCATTACTGGAGTGCTCAAAAATTACGATCGGACTGCGAGACTAAAAGAGATAGCGATTCCTACCCTCTTTACGTGTGGACAGTTCGATGAGGCTACACCTGATACGACGGCCTATTATCACGCTATGCTTCCCGGATCAGACATTGCTGTTTTTGAGGATGCGTCACACGAACATCATATCGAAAGACCTGAACACTACTTGCGAGTGGTCCGCAGTTTCCTTCAGCGTGCAGCAAACAATCCAGCAAACCGTCTCCTAAAACAAGAATGAACGTATAAAAGCGAGTGAGCTTCTCCGCCACTAACCCAGTCACATCGATGCTAGGCGAGCAGGTGGACGTTACCTAACCGTACATTCTCAAGCCCTTCTTTCTGAGCAGCCAGAAGGCACCGCTGGGCTTGAGCCCGTTGAGTTAACGGCAGATCCGACATGTAAAAGTGGGGATAGAAGGCCAGCAGGCTATACGGAATAGCAGGGTCTATCGAGGCAATGAACCGTGCGATGGATTGTATTTCAGCCTCGTCGAGGTATCCGGGGACGAGGAGGGTGCTTGCCACCAGAAGATGGGGGGTCTCTCTGAGCTCCACACTCTCACCGACCCGTGAGAAGTTCTCGAGGGTCCTTCTGTTGGTAACTCCCGTCAAGGCCGTGTGCAGATCATCGTTCCACGCCTTCAGATCGAACTTGATGCAGCCTCCCGAGC
>CAZKZX010000262.1:0-2736 GCA_964557335.1 uncultured Methanomicrobia archaeon
TGATCTCGCATACGCCCTGTAATTGGTCGACCCAGTGGTGATAAGACATAGTGCTAAAAGCGAGGTCCACTGAGGCATCTGGTAGAGATAGCGATTCCGCCACACTTACATAGAAGGTGGCACTGGCCATCAGGAAATGAGCCCTCTCCACCATACCTTCTGCTGGGTCAACGCCGATTAGTCGCGCGTCAGGCCAACGTTCTCTCGCTTTGCGCAGTAGCCGCCCGGTCTCACACCCAATATCCAAGATGCTTTCTGGATGAGCGTAACTTTCAACTAGGTCCAGCACCGCGTTATGCACTCGGTCAAAGAAAAACCGCTGTTTCCATGAATTCCCGTACGTCATTGACCTACGGTTGAACTCTCGGACATCGTTGTTTTCTTGTTTTGCAACCATAGTCGAGCCTCCCCGAATAGATGGCTGAATACATTCAGCTTGTATCACATAAAGTTTGTGCGAAGGGGATGGATCTCTAGGATTAGACGAGGAGAGAAGATTAGTGTGCTACCATTTAAAATAGTAACGAATGAGGTGACGCTGAAATGTATGCCGCCACAGAGGTGAAGACTGAGACTGGAAGATCAGTACGCGACATTACGAACGAGATAATCCAAGAGTGATTACAAGTAAGAGCGTACGTTGAGATGACATCGTTGTAGTTGACAGATATATTCAGGTGGGCGACGCTTTGCTGATGGCACTCCTGCTGAACTATCGATTTAAATAGTAGAATGCACAATGCGTTACGTGTCTGATCGACATACTACGAACACGCAGTTATACCATTTATAAAACTTCTCATCTTTCGCCTCAAACAAATTAGGTTAAAAAGAACAAAGCGCATGACGCGCCGGGGTAATGGGGGACTTATGAACAAATATTTAATAGGGCTAGTTATTCTCGGATTGGTGGGCCCTATATTCGTTGCAGGATACACCGTAAGTGCAACGCCATCAAGCCAAACGGTCAACGCTGCTGCTGAAAGTGCCTCAGCGACTACCGATGCTACGATAACGGCCAACGCAATGACGAGCGCCAACGCTATACAGGAAACTCAACTGACCGTGGTACAGGGTCAACTCTTTACTACGTGGCTGCGTTCAAATCCATCGACCGGGCATCAGTGGCAGGTACACTATGACTCAAACTATGTTACCTTGATCAGCCAGACCTTTATAAGCGATCCCCATCCTCCAGGCCAGGTCGGGGTCGGTGGATATGATCTCTGCATCTTTACAGCGTTAAAAGCAGGCACAACAGCAATCAGGTTTGACAAAATCAGCCCTGCACAACAAGTTGTAAATACGACCACGTATACCGTCATCATAGTCTGAAGTGAAGAATATTGAACATACTATGTTCATCACTGAAATCCATGAATTTTCGGATAGCCATGCTCAGTGAAGGGTCCCGTGGAATGTCTTGGAACAACGGGAACTGACCCATCACGGTAATACGATTATCCCACTCCACTATTTCGTCCGCATCTTCTAACGCCCATTTACGTGTCTCCCGGTGAGAGGGGGACCTAAAAGCGTGCAGTGCTTCTTCCTTTTCCTCGTTGTTAAGCCCCTCCCACCACGTTTCGAAGTCAGTCCATTCTGTGCTATGCGGCTTCGTCGGGGTTTTTAGAGCTGCTATCAGCTCATCTTTCCGATCCTGTGATGCCCTTTGCCACCAGCCGTTCAACGCTTTTCCCCACGCTGCACTGAGCTCTTCCCGCTGCTCTTTTGGTAGTTGCTTCATCCATACTTCGAAGTCACTATCTAATGTTGATGGAGCATCAAATACAATCTCACCGCCTGCCAGATTGTCTGCCAAAAGTGAGAAAAACTGCTTTACCTGTGCCCCCTCGAAGTACATTAGTACTCCACCAGCTATCATGAATACGCCCCCCTCGGTATTTCTAACATCCCCGCACCACGTCGGATCTAGGATAGATTTAGCAATGCACGTTGACCTATCCGTTTCAGGAATCAACTGTTTTCGAAGTTCTATGACACTTGGAAGGTCAAGATCGTACCAACGAATGAATCCGTTATCAACCCGATAAAATGTCGTGTCAAGCCCACAACCAATATTCACCAGTGATGCGCGGGGGTGTTTCGCAATGTATGCCTTTATCGTATCATCGAAGTGCTTTGCACGTGCCGCAAATAGTAGCGACAGATGGCTTAAAAAAGGAATTTGAGGGGACGTTGGAAAATCATAATCAAGTTTTTCAACGATTTCAATAGCTTTCGGGTCGTTAAATAACGAGCTGTGTTCCCTACTAAATTGTGCCCGCTCCCACAATGGCGTCAATAACGTCCTCGATATGCCGCTTAGATTGATTTTTACTTTACCCTCCTGCATACCCATTCCTTCTCTAGATAGTCTGTGATGTCGTTCATCATTGATGATACAAAAGATTTTGTATGATTCGGTTGCGATTTTGACTATATTTGCAAAAAACCATTAGCGCACGTAGAACATCATGAAACTCTATGGGCGCAAATACGTAGATGTTACCGAGCGCGTCATTGAATGGTGCGTAGTCCAGCGACCCCTAAACAGAACACTCCAATTCCGAGAAGTGCTCCAATTGTGTGGTATGATGCGACCGACAGTATTGAGAGTACTGCGCTAGCTATCCCCAAAGCTAGCGCAACTGCGTATAGTGCGAGAGATGCCGCTATTTTCTCACGAGGTGAATATCTCATTCTCATCAAGCATTTACCCATATTTCTCTCAAA
>CAZKZX010000263.1:0-2676 GCA_964557335.1 uncultured Methanomicrobia archaeon
ACAATAATCTGTTTTGACGTTTTGGAACACATTTTAGATTTAGACGCAACCCTAGAAGATATAAAAAGCAAGTTGGAGAGGGGCGGTTATCTGCTTATAACGACAACCGAATTGACTATCTTAAAGACAATCATAATCGCCCTTTTCTTTTTAGATAAATTCTTTTATCCTAACCAACCGCACATAAGATTTTTCACCCGAAAGACGCTTAAAGACATCTTAGAAAAGCACGGATTTGAAGTCATTAAATACCAAGCAAACAGGAAGTATTTATTTATCCCTAAGGGGCAAATGGTGGTGGCAAGACGAAAATAGCTTTAGTTTATCCTCCAACGACAGTGTATAAAGGCGATCCGACCATAGGCGGACAAGTAATTCCTTTGGGTTTAGCTTATATCGGGGCTATGTGCGAAAGAAAAGGATATGAAGTTAAGATATTTGATTTCTCGGCTACGGATAATATTGAACAAACTAACGGATTTACTTATTACGGGCTTCCCAAAGAAAAGATTATGGCGCAGTTAAAAGAATACAACCCCGATTTAGTAGGTATCCAATGTATGTATTCGGCTTATTCTCAAGATGCTTACGATATAGCAAGGATTTCTAAAGAATTGGGTAAGGAAGTTATGATGGGCGGGGCGCATGTCTCGGCTTGTCCAAATGAAGTCAACAACAATCCAGATGTAGATTGGGTTATCCTTGGGGAGGGAGAAAAGTACTTTGAACCCATAGACAATCTGGACGCCCTGCCCTATCCTGCCTGGCATTTGCTTCCGATTGAAAGATACATAAATAAGCACGGACAAGATACTTTCAATATGCGACCTTCAATGTTTGTTATCACTTCAAGGGGTTGTCCTTATAATTGCAAGTTCTGTTCCGTGAGATTGACGTGGGGAAGGACTTGGAGAGGACACAGCGCAAAAAGAGTTTTAAACGAGATAGAATATTTAATCAAAAAGTATAAAGTAGGAGAGATACACTTTGTAGATGATAATTTCGCTTTAGACACTAAACGATTGGAGGAGATATGCGACGGACTAAAAAAGTTAAATGTGAAATGGACGACACCAAACGGCATAGCGATTTGGAAACTTACTTTGCCTCTTTTATTAAAAATGAAACAGAGCGGGTGTTATCGGCTTACATTCGGTTTAGAGACCGCCTGCTTGAAGACATCAGAGTATATAAGGAAAAAAATAGACCTCAACCACGCCACAAAGATAATAAAGTACGCAAATAAGTTAGGCATCTGGACCATCTCTACATTCATAATCGGCTTCCCTGATGAGACAAAAGAGGACATAGAAGAGACTATCAACTTCGCCCTTAAATCAGATTTAGACTTTGCATTTTTCTTTCTACCGATGCCTTTTCCCAATACCGACATGGCCAAAGACTACATAGAACGAGGCTTGATTAAAGAAATAAATGGAGAGATGCTTTCCGGTAGAAGGGGAGTAGGCACTAAACATTTCACAGCTGAACAACTGAGGGAAATCCAACAAGACGCATATAACAGAATGGTAAAAAGGACAATAATCAAATTTCTTAACCCCTTAAGGATTATAAGCAAGATACATTCTTGGGAGGATTTAAGATATTGTCTTAGATTGATAAAAGTAGGCATCAAACAGATAAAGGCGAGATATGAAAGTTAGCATAATTGTACCAGAACGTGAGACCGAAAGCGTGAAATCCTTGCTTTCTTTTATAGAGAAATTCAACACCTATAAAAACATAGAAGTTGTAGTTATCGACGAGGGATTGGAACGTTCCGCCCAACGAAACTCAGGAATAAAACGGGCAACCGGGGATTATCTTTTGTTTTTAGATAGTGATATGCTTATCCACCCCAAACTCATTCAAGAGTGTGTAGATTTAATGAGATGGTTTTCTTATGATGGGCTCTATATACCGGAAATAATCACTACAAAAGGTTGGTTTGGAAGATTGAGGAACTGGGAAAGAAGTTTTTACACTGGTACTCCAATAGATACGGTTAGATTCGTAAGGAAAGGTTGTCCCTTATTCGATGAAACCATGAATGGCCCGGAAGACTCCGACTGGGATAGGAAAATAGGAAATGACAGAGCAGTAAGTTTAAAACCCTACTACCACCAAGACAATATAGGCATAAAAGAGTATTTCCGCAAAAAAGCCTATTATTCTAAATCTATGAAACGCTTTAAAGAACTACATCCTAACGACAAAGTCCTTAATTTCTGGTGGAGATGTTTTGGTGTTTTTCTTGAGCAAGGCAAATGGAAAAGATTTTTAAGCAGACCACACTTGGCGGTTATGGTTTTGCTTTTAATATTTGTAAGGGGGGTGATTTATGAAACTACTCTATCTACCTAATTGTTATTCCCAGCAACGGCAGTTTGAAAAGAAACGGGACATCTATCCTGTATTAATGGCTATGGAGGCAGAGTGGCACAGAAAGAACGGCGATGAGGTTTATTGGGAAGATTTTGACGCAGTGCATTATGATAAATTTATCACCGAACCAGAAGGGTTGCCTTTTCTTTCTTTGCCCCACCCCGACAGAGTTTTCACTGACGCAAAAAACCCAAAATATCAAAAGAATGGAAACTTTAAATACTTACCGGGGACTTACATACAGAGTGCTTCGGGATGTTGGCACGGGAAATGTTCATTTTGTGTAGAGAA
>CAZKZX010000264.1:0-2672 GCA_964557335.1 uncultured Methanomicrobia archaeon
CGCAGCTCGTGTACCCACCCTACCACAGTAACGTCAGTTTCTGGAACGATGTTGCTTGAGTGGGTAAACTTCATTCAAGTCTCCTCGTAACTGAAGTGGCGTGCGCTGGTAATCCCTCGATGCTCGCCATTTGAGTGATAAGATCCTTAAGGCTTTCCAGCCCTTCCCGTGTGAGCACCTGGAGACTCGTCTTCTTTACGAAATGATCGATGTTGAGCCCGCTAACTGATTTAGCAAATCCTCCTGTCGGGAGCGTTGCATTAATCCCGGTAGCGTAGTCGCCGGCGGCCGCCGGCGAATACTCGCCGACACAGATTGTGCCCGCGTTCTTTATCTTGCCCAAGACATAGAGTGGGTCGTTTACCATGAGCTCAAGGTGCTCCGGCGCGAGGTCGTTTATGAAGTCTATACACCTATCCAGATTCTCGCACACGAGGAGAGCGCTTCGACTCAAATCGATTGCATCCTTTCTCATCGCCGTCTTGATCTGCGCATTGAGCTCTGCTTCCACCCTATCGGCCAGGTCTTGCGAGGTCGTGAGGAGGAAACTCGACGACAGTGGCCCGTGCTCCAGTTGAGCGATCATGTCTGCAGCTATGAAGGCTGGCGTTCCACTCTCAGCCAAGATTGCAATTTCGCTTGGACCAGCCGGGAAGTCGATTTCGACCTCGCCCTGTACGATCATCTTTGCGGCGGTCACGTAGACGTTGCCGGGTCCCACAATCTTGTCAACCCTCGTAACACTTTGTGTCCCGTACGCCATAGCGGCAATCGCCTGTGCGCCACCTATCTTGTAGATAGCATTTGCCCCAGCAATATCTGCAGCCAATAGCGTTGCAACGGGCACGCTGCCGTTGGGCATTGGCGGGATACACACGACCACCTCTCGAACGCCTGCAACCTTTGCGGGTATGATCGTCATAAGCGCCGTAGAGGGATACACTGCAACTCCTCCAGGAACATACGCACCAATTCTGTCGAGGGCGGTTATTTTCTGCCCGAAGACTACCCCAGGAGCAACCTCGTGTAGCCAGAAATCACTTTGCACTTGACGTAAGTGATAGGATGTGATGTTATCGGATACGTCATACAGTGCATCCAGCACCTCCTGACTGGCATTCTCATACGCCGAAAGAACTTCTGCCTCTGTGACCCTAAGCTCGACGATGTCCGCCTTGTCGAACTCAAGGGTATATTTCATAACGGCGGTATCACCGTTCTCCTTGACATCCTGCACTATTTTCCGTACGTACTCCAGCACACTCCTGACTTCGGCACCGCGATCAAGAATGCGGTCAAACTCGGCATCAGTCAAATCGGATAAACGTTTTAGTATCATCACCATCGATATGATCGCGTGATTATTAATCTTTGTGGGGCACGTACGGTTTGCACCGCGTCTCGTCGAATTCACATCATTTCGAATGTTTTAAATAGCAGGAATTGTCCTTACTAATCGGATGAGCAGAAAAGAGCTGATGAGCGACATTGTGATGGCGCGCAAGGCAATTGGGATCACCAGGGCTAAAAAAGTGATCAGAGCGTGCTTTAAGATCACCAAGAAAAGCTATTGATCAACGATACTGAGTGTACGGCCGCATTTCGGACACATCGTGCCTCGCTTTTTGATTGTATATCCGCTCCTTCTAATGACTTCTTCTCCACAGCTGGGGCAATAGGTATTTTCATATCGGTGAGGGACGTTGCCCACGTAAACGTATTGTAACCCAGCCTTTTTGGCGATATCATGGGCCTTTTCGAGCGTTTCAATGGGAGTGGCGGGTCTCTCGAGCATCCGCCAGTCGGGATGAAATCGCGAGAAATGCACCGGCACATCCTCTCCGACACCTGCCGCCCACTGCGAAAACTCGGTGAGCTGTTCGTCATCGTCGTTTAATCCGGGGATGATGAGGTACGTTAGCTCCAAGTGTATTGCGAGCTCGCGCATGCCCTCACACGTCTTGAGAACCGGCTCGAGTTTCGCGCGACACGTGCGCCTGTAAAAGTCATTAGAGAAGGCCTTCACGTCAACGTTTGCCGCATCGAGATACGGAGCTATTTTGTCAAGAGCTCGTGGCGTCATATACCCATTCGTGACATACACCGTGTACAGTCCGGCCTGTTTCGCAAGCATTGCGGTGTCGTAGGTGTACTCAAACCAAATCGTGGGTTCGTTATACGTCCACGCTATTCCGCGACAGTTTCGCTCTACTGCCATCTGAACGGCCTGTTCCGGTGGGACCTCCGTCGTCCCGAGCTCCCCTACATTCGCAAACGAAATTTGGTAGTTCTGGCAGTGCTCGCACATGAAATTACAGCTCACCGAGCCGAGGGAAAAAACCCGTGATCCAGGGTAAAAGTGATACAAAGGCTTCTTTTCGATGGGGTCAACGTGCATCGAGCTCACCTCTGCGTAGATCAGCGTGCTGAGCTTTCCATCGAGGTTCTGCCGTACGTGGCAGATCCCGCGATCCCATCGCTTTATCTTGCATTCATGCGAGCACAAAAAACAGTGAACTTTGTCGTCGCCCATAGGCTCCCAGAGCATAGCGTCCATCATCATAGCCAGCCATCACCTACCTCGCCATTACTACCCTCACACCCGGGCTTATGTACGGACGTTATTAGATTAGATTAGATTAGATCGGTACACACCTTATGGCCCAATCTCG
>CAZKZX010000265.1:0-2664 GCA_964557335.1 uncultured Methanomicrobia archaeon
TGCGGAGTGACGCCTCGTGACAACAAAGTTGAGGTTGCCCCATCTGCTGCCACAATCACTTCTTTCTTGTTGGTCTGTAATTTTGTGACATCGTTTAAAAGACATGGCGCTTTGCCACATACGATTACTTCTTTATCTTTTATTATATTCTGTAATTTTTCAAGCGTTAATAAAGAATTTTTCTTTTTCTTCAATAATTCAGATAGAAGTTGAGCAGAAGCTTCATCTTCTTCTCGGCTGAACCCGAAATCATTAAGTATCTCCTCATAAATGGGTTCCCAGTCGTTAAAGTTCATGACAGTTTCTCTTCACAAATACATACTGTAATAGGGTGACCTTCAATCATCCATTCCTTCGCGTATTTACAGCTTTCAACTGCCCCTTTCACCACCTCAGTGGTGAGCGTTTCAGCCTTTATATAATAACAAAAATCTTCTATTGCCTTCGCAATCTCTTCCGATGTTATATATCCCACTTTAATTTTAGCGGTATATGGAAGATTCATGTCTTTGCGCATTACTTGAATTCTTCTTACCAACTCCCTTACGATTAATTCTTTTTTTAACTCGGGAGTTATTTCTGTTTCTAAAAAGACTGCGATTGAATTTGACGTTCCTTTCGCAAATCTATCCTTTGTTTTCTTAGAAATTATTATATCTTCACTAAAAAGGGTGACTTTTTCCCCGTCTACTTCGATTGGCAATCCAGAAGGTATCTCGCGGACCACCAAAGCTGAATCAAGTTCACGCAAAGCCCGTTGGATCTGCGGAACGACTTTTTTATACTTTGGTCCTACTGAAGTAAAGTTCAACGTCACCAAGTATTCAACTAGATCCGATTCATCCGCTCTAAAAGTAATTTGCTTTACGTTCAATTCACTTTTAATAAGAGTCTTTAACTCATCACTTTGAATTTCAGGTCCAACACATATGAGTTTTTTAAGAGGTTGCCTAATCTTTATGTTAGAGGTAGCGCGTGCTGCCCTTCCAGCTTCAACTACTTCCCTCACATAGTCCATCCGAGCCTCTAACTCTGCCTCAGTGGAATCCATTGCAGTTGGGTACGGCTCTAGATGTACACTTATCGCTTCAGCGCCGTCGTCATTTCGCAGACTTTGATAGATGTGCTCAGCGATAAACGGAGTAAAAGGAGCAACAAGTGTTGCAAATGTTAAGAGAGTCTCATAAAGAGTATCATACGCCGACTTTTTGTCCAAGTCTTGTTCTATCTTCCAGAAACGTCTTCTCGATGTTCTTACATACCAATTGCTCATATCCTCGACGAATTGTTCAATTTCAAGTGTTGCTGGATTATAATCGAAGCTGTCCATCAATTCATTTACGCGTATAATAAGGCGGTTCAACTTCGAGATCAACCAGCGGTCAACTTCATTTCTTTGAGAGATGCTCAATCGTTGAAGGAATGGATCATAACAATCAATCTCAGCATAAGTCTTGTAAAACGCAAGAATGTTCCACAGAGTCATAACAAACTTTCTCTGAGACTCCATAACTGCCTCCTCATAAAATTTTTTCGGGTTTCCTGGAGGGCCGGAACTAAACAAATACCATCGTAAGCTGTCAGCTCCCTCATTGTTCAAAATAAGCCAAGGATCGACGCTGTTTCCCTTACTCTTCGACATCTTTCGTCCTTGTGTATCCACGATATGGCCCAAGCTGATCACATTCTCATAAGCGTTAGTGCCAAAAACTGCCGTGCTGATAGCGTGGAGACTGTAAAACCATCCTCGTGTCTGATCAATTCCTTCACTTATGAAATCTACCGGAATCTTAAATTCACCTCTCTTCTCGAACGGATGATGAAGCGAGGCAAAAGGAGCACAACCGGAATCATACCAACAATCAATGACTTCGCTGACGCGCTGCATCGGTTGTCCACAACTTTGACATTTAAGAGTTACTTCATCAATGTACGGCTTGTGCACACCTTTGAATGGGGTGTCGCTGCTCGACTTTTGCTTTAACTCCTCGATGCTACCGACAACTGTAACGTGGCCATTAGGGCATTTCCATATCGGCAGCGGAGTACCCCAATATCGCTCACGGCTAAGCGCCCAATCCCTAACATTCTCGATAAAGTTTCCAAATCTCCCGCGTTTAATTGTTTTGGGATACCAGTTGACCTTCTCATTGTTATTCATTAGTTCATCACGAAGTGTGCTCATTTTTACAAACCAAGCCTTTCGGGCATAATACATAAGTGGTGTTTCGCACCTCCAACAGAACGGATAGCTATGCTCATACATTTCAACCTTGAACAAAAGACCCTCATCCTCGAGGAAAGCAATAATAACCGGATTTGCTTCAGTGAAGAACATGCCTCCTACTAACTCGATTTCTGAGTTAAATCGGCCGTCTGGATTAACAAGCTGGATCATCGGGAGTCCGTACACTTTAGCAATGTTAAAGTCATCTTCTCCAAACGCTGGAGCAACGTGAACAATTCCAGTGCCCTCTATAGTTGTAACAAAAGACGCAGTCACAACGGCACTTTGAGCTGAGCTAAACAGTGAACGATATTTTTTGCCTTCAAGAGTGCTGCCTTCAAATTCGCCTATTATTCTATACTCAGAAATTGTCCGAGTAACACTATCAAGCAAATCCTTTGCAAATATCAGTCGCTCATCATTAATTTCAACGAGGA
>CAZKZX010000266.1:0-2644 GCA_964557335.1 uncultured Methanomicrobia archaeon
ATCTGGTTCGTGGTGACGGCCCCATAAGGTGACGGTTCTATGAGTCCATCATGCTCAAGTATCCTTAGGGAGTAACGTACTTTGTATTTGGAATGCCCCGTCATCTCTGATAACTTAGATATTCCTATGGGCTCACTTATGACGACGGCGTTTAGCACCTCTAAATGCCTTTCAAGCATTTCTATTTCGCTCTCAAGTCTATGCAGCATGGTCACCACGTTTATATAAATTGGAATTAATCATTCATGTGATATGAACGTTAAGATATCAAGCTCAAAGATTAAAGGTCGGGTCGATGCTCCTCCGTCTAAGAGCTATACACATCGCGCAATCATTATGGCAAGCCTCTCTAAAAACTCGAGAGTACTCAAGCCATTAATTTCAAATGATACTTGCGCTACAGTTAGAGCTTGTGAGTCTATAGGCGCTTCTATCACCAAAGTAGGAGATGAATTCATCGTTGAAGGGGTGGGAGGTAAACCAGAAGTACCGGAAAATGTTATCGACTGTGCGAACTCCGGCACGACGCTTCGCTTTATGATAGCCGTGTGCTCTCTTATCGATGGGATGAGCATTCTTACAGGGGATTCAAGTTTGAGAAAAAGACCAAACGCGCCGCTCATCAATACACTCAATGATCTTGGTGCACATGTTACATCATCAAAGGAAAATGGAGCTGCACCAATCGTGGTAAGAGGAGTGCTCACTGGCGGACGTTCTAACATAACCAGTCCTATAAGCTCTCAGTTCATATCGGCACTTTTGATAGCGTGCCCCCTTTGCCAAAGTGATACCACGCTTAACGTCCATAACATAAGATCACGGCCTTACGTTGAAATATCACTTGAACTTCTCAAAAATGCCAGAATAAATGTAATTACAGACTTCCAAGAATTCATGATTGCTGGCGCCCAAGAATATGCGGATATAGATTATTATGTACCAGGAGACTTCTCGTCTGCTTCATTCCATTTGGCTGCTGCTGCGATAACGAACTCAAAATTGACAGCAAGTAACCTCACACGGTCTAAGCAAGGTGACGAGAGGATTGTAGGCATCTTAAAGGAAATGGGAGCAAGGATCGAATGGAGAAACGATGAAGTCACTGTAGATGGTGCAGAACTTATTGGTATAAAAATCAATGCAAGCGACGTTCCAGATCTTGTTCCAATCCTTGCCGTGCTTGGCGCCTTTGCAAAAGGGACGACTGAAATTTTTAACGTATCACATCTACGGTACAAGGAGACAGATAGATTATTTGCAATGACAACAGAACTGAGAAAGATGGGCGTTGATATCAGGGAGACTGAGGAGTCTCTCGTTATAAAAGGAACGAAACCTGTGGGGACGAGACTCCACGGGTATAACGACCATAGAATTGTCATGGCATTAGCTGTAGCGGGACTTGCATCAGAGGGAGAAACACAGATTGATACTACAGAGTCAGTTAGCGTCTCCTATCCCGACTTTTTCGATGATCTGTTCGCTCTTGGCGCAAATATTGAACCAGTAACTTTTGAATGACTATGAACGAAGCGCGTTGACGTTGCTGTTGTGTAAACATGAATAATACTTACGGAAAAATGTTCAGGGTGACAACCTGGGGCGAGAGCCACGGAGCGGCCGTGGGGACAATCGTGGATGGTTGTCCATCAGGGCTTTCAATAACTAATGAGTATATCCAAAAAGAGCTCGACATAAGGCGTCCGGGTCAAAGCGAGGTAACCACCCCACGCGCTGAGAGTGATATTGTAGATATTTTGTCTGGTGTTTTTGAAGGAAAGACGCTTGGCACTCCAATTTCGATGGTCGTACGAAATGAGGATATAGATCCTAGCACCTATGAGCCCATAAAATACGTACCTAGACCTGGGCACGCAGATTATACCTATTCCGTAAAATATAGACATAGGGATCACCGGGGAGGTGGGAGATCATCTGCGCGAGAGACCGTAGGTAGAGTTGCCGCCGGAGCAATAGCAAAGAAGCTGCTTGAATACTTCGGCGTAAGGGTGCTTGGACACGTCGTAGAAATCCATGGGATCAAGTCGAACTATATCTTTGAAACACCCGAAGACTTACAGGCGGCTAAAATGAGTATTGTAAGATGCTGTGATCCAGATGCGTCAGCTCAGATGGAGGAGTGCATAAAGCGCGCAAAAATGGTTGGCGAGAGTGTTGGCGGGGTCGCTGAGGTCGTTGTGTTTAATGTGCCTGCAGGAGTAGGAGAGCCGGTATTTGATAAGCTTGACGCTGAACTTGCAAAGGCCCTGATGAGTATAGGGGCGGTAAAAGGTGTTGAGATAGGAGCCGGATTTGGGGCCGTGAGGCTCACCGGGAGTCAAATGAACGACCCATTTACAATGAATGCCGGCGGAGTTATGATGACATCAAATAGGGCAGGAGGCATCCTAGGTGGCATATCTACAGGTCAACCAATAGTGT
Source organism: uncultured Methanomicrobia archaeon (assembly GCA_964557335.1). GTDB lineage: Archaea > Halobacteriota > Bog-38 > Methanoflorentales > Methanoflorentaceae > DASPRZ01. Next base: position 2,446 of record CAZKZX010000266.1, read on the forward strand.
GCCGCGTAGCAGTAAAGCCAACGTCTTCTATTCCAAAGCCTCAAAAATCGGTAAACTTGAAAACGAAAGAGGAGGTTGAGCTGACGGTCGGAGGGCGACACGATCCGTGTATTCTACCAAGGGTAGTCCCGGTCGCTGAGTCTATGGTCGCTATCGTACTTGCGGATTTAATGATACGAGGGGGATTTATACATCCGGT
>CAZKZX010000267.1:0-2639 GCA_964557335.1 uncultured Methanomicrobia archaeon
TAAAGGGAGGAGGGGTTGCCGAACCGTTCGGTGAGGAATGGGATCATCGCGTCCCGGACCTCCGTGCGGGTTGCAGTGGTGGCCGCGTGATCCATGTACACGAACCGTTTTTCCATCAGTACCCCTCTGTATCAATCCTTCAGGCGATAAGATATCCGGTGGGATCAGGACGCCGGCATGGTCTCTGTATCCTGTGGCCACTGGTGCCGGTTGATCCGCCCGGGGAAATGGTTATATGGTTACGCATCGATTCACAATTGTGAATACCATCACTTATGTGTCCATCGGAATAATTTAAAGGTTGTGCTATGGTAAAGACACCCTGTCAAGAGATCGTCTGGAACGTGCTTCCGGCCATCAAGGCGGCACTCGCAGCAGAACTCGTGAAGCAGGGAATATCGCAACTGGAGGTGGCACGGCTCCTCGATATGGCGCCCTCCGCCGTCTCCCAGTACCTCTCCCGGAAGAGAGGCTACAGAATCGAGTTTGAGGATGATGTCCGGACCGAGATCGAAGAACTTGCCAGGGAGATCAAGGCAGGTGGACCAACGGATATCTCCGCCCGCATCTGCGCCATCTGCCACCGGCTCCGGGATACTGACGGGGAAACCTGCGACGTGAAAGACTGACGGGTTCCTGATTGGCACCCCGATGGATCTGTCGGGTGACGCGAGAACGAAGATTCATTGATGTCTGACATTACTGTTGATGGAGGGCGCAGGGCATGAGCAGGGATCCCTATGAACGCGGCTGAGAAGGAGATGGTTCTCAGGCAACGGATCCGGGAACTGGGCTCCCTGCTCGTTGCCTACTCCGGGGGAGTGGACTCGTCGCTCCTCGCCGCCATCGCCCATGATGAGCTGGGCGAGAGTATGCGTGCGGTGCTCCTGGACAGCCCGGTCGTTCCCCGGAGGGCTGTACGCCACGCACGGGAGCTTGCCGAGCACCTCGGCATCTCCCTGGAGGTGATCCCCGTCCGCCTTCTGGAGCAGGGGGAGTTCCATGCCAACCCGACGGACCGCTGTTACCACTGCAGGAAGATCTCCTCCGGAGTCCTGAAACGGCGGGCGGGGGAGCTGGGCTTTGCCTGGGTGGCTGATGGGATCAATTGCTCGGACCTCTCGGAGCACCGCCCCGGTATCCAGGCGAGCAACGAAGAAGGGATCGTCCACCCGTACCTGGAGTCTGGGATTACGAAGGAGGATATCCGGGAGATTGCCCGGGCAGGGGGTTACCCATTCTGGGATCGGCCCTCTTCTGCCTGCCTCTCCTCACGCATCGCCTACGGAGAGGGGATCACAGGGGAGAAGCTCCTGAGGATTGAGCAGGCAGAGGATCTCCTGGCCGACCTTGGTTTCCTCCAGGCACGGGTGAGGGTCCACGGGTCGGTGGCGCGGATCGAGGTGCTCCTGGACCAGATGGACCTCCTCTGGTCCCGGAAGGGAGAGATCCGGGACTCCCTCCGTGCCCTGGGCTTCCGGTACGTGACGGTGGACCTGGCGGGCTACCGGAGCGGGTCCATGGACGAGGTGCTCTGACCGGGCAGCCTGACCTGCTCCGAGCCTCGGGAGATTCCCTCACACGTCGTGGCCGGGGGTGAGGTCGCAGCCGGTGCAGGAGAGGCACATCGTCCTTGCCTTCCGCGGATCCAGGCCGTGACGGTTCAGGGCAGCACGGTGCAGCCGCGCCAGGCGGAGGAGCCGATCGGCTGAAGGGCGTTCCACGGTGATCTGCCCCTTCCGGAGGGGGTGCGGCGAGATAGGACGGAGGACCGGGATCACGCCCATCCCCGCCAGGGCCTCGACCCCTTTACCGATGCAGGCATCGGTCTCTCCGAGGCCGATGATGAAGTTGGAGGCCACATGGTTCCTGCCAAAGACCAGCACCGCCCTCTCCAGCGATACAAGGATGAAGGAGAGGGAGAGGCCCGGGCAGAGGGCGGCAAAGATCTCAGGGTTCATGGTCTCCACATTGTACTTCACCTCATCTGCCCCTGCCGCATGGAGTTCTTCGGAGGATGTCCAGGTCGGGTAGATGGACACACCGATGGGGAGGTCAAAGCGCTTCCTGAGGGCCTTCACCGCCTCCACGGCCCGGGCCAGCTCTTTCTCCGGGGTATCCGCGACCCCACTCGTCAGGGAGATGGCTTCCAGCTCGCCGCTCTGTGCGGCCTCCTCAACCATGGCGACGATGGTCTCCACGTCCTTCACCTCCCCGGCGAGGAGCGGTACCGGGCAGAACCGGCAGTTGAAGACGCAGCGTTCGCTGATGGTGATGTACGCCTCACGCGGGCAGTGGCAGAGCGGCCGCTCCAGCCTGCCCCGTGCAATCACCTGCCCTTCCTGAACGACAGCCACGTGGTCCCCTTCCGGGATGACCCTTAGGGGCGAGTCCGGGTTGATGGAGAGCCTGACCCGATGGTTCCCTGACCGGATGAAGAAAGACGACCCGCCGGCGCCCGGCCCTGCGGTGGCTGTGGTCCTCATCCCCCCTGCCAGGAGAGATTCGTCAATGGCCGCGGAACCGACCGAAATGAGCGCTGCTTTCTCCTCAGCGGTCATTCCGTGCTGTTTCCCTGCCATCGGGGACATGGAAGGTCCCCCCTCACTCCGTCTCCCATTTCTTCGCAGGTGACGGCT
>CAZKZX010000268.1:0-2637 GCA_964557335.1 uncultured Methanomicrobia archaeon
CGTGAGCTTTGCGACAGAAGGAGATCCACGTGAACGGTTTATGGACACTCTCGCTGGTACGGTAGTAGTAACAAAGCTTTAATAATACACGTACGTCGCAACCGCTAGAAGCACCGCGATTACTGTTATGTGTATAAATGACTGCATAAATCTCCATTCTCTGAAAATTAATTAAACATTTTATAATGTATTAACAGCATTTGAACCAATAGAAGCTTCGCTTAGGAATCTTTTTTCAAAATAATAACTTTTAAAGAACATTAGAAAAGGCAAACGGAACGTGCTTGAGCTGCGAGACCTCCGAGTTGAAGTCAACAGATTTAATAATCTGGAATGGTAAGTGTACGGAAGGTTATCAATGATTGAACTATGGTTTTATTACGTTTTGATCGCGATGTTCATTCTGGGATCACTTGCGCTTGTCGACAAGGTGCTTGTCAACAATTTCATTCATGATCCCATCGCATTTACCATGCTCGTAGCTCTCAGTGCTTTCCTGCCGTTTATTGGCCTTTTATACTTTCCGCTTAAGCCTATTGCTATAGACATCGCTCTTTTATGTATCGTCGCCGGATTCATTCATACAGCATACGTATATCCTTACTACCGCTCATTGGTATTCGAAGAGGTTTCGCGAGTGGTGCCTTTGTGGCAATTAACCCCCGTCTTCGTCCTAATATTGGCACGACTTTTTCTTCACGAAATCCTTCCTGCATCAGATTACATCGCCTTCTTTTTGATCGTCGTAGGAGTAGTGCTTTTTTCAATAAGGCGCGAGCAGAAGATCACTCTATCACGCGCTTTGTACCTTATGATTGGATCGTCTATTTTTGTAGCGATGTTCAGTATTATAGCAAAGTACGTGTATACTGTTGAAGACCTTTTTTCCGCCTTTCTATATATCCAAATAGGCATACTTCTCTCATTCGCCATTTTATTTTCAAAGAGAGAGTATAGAAAGCGATTTCTCCACGCATTTGCATCGGCCCCGCGATTTGCCAGTTCAGTTGCCGTTCTGGATATAGCTATTGGATACGTGTCCTTTGTCGCATATAGCCTCGCTGTGTCAATGGGTCCGATAACTTTAGTGGCAGTAGTGTATACGATTCAGCCAGTCTACGTGCTGTTTGCAGCAACAATAATTGGGATTAAATACAAGTCGCTCATTCAAGAACGAGTCACATCAGGAGCTTTTATACAAAAATTAGTTGCTGCTATATTAATTTTTATAGGAATATATATGGTGAACTTCCCAGAACTCGTTTAAAAAAATTCAACGGAAAATTAGTCACTCTTTTCGAGACTTATGAAACGGATCAATATAACAGCTGTCTTCTAAGAAACCCTGCTGTTTAATGTCTGATTAATTTTTTTCCGTTGCGTTCTGGTCAACTAGAGACTCTTTAACTTATGGTATAGCAGCAACCGCCACGGCTCCTACTAGTGCTACTGCTCCTAAGAGCAGTAAGCTCACGGCTACAGCTATTAATGCTTCCTTCATTTGTGTGTCTCCTCTTTTTTCATGTAGAACATTCGTATGACACTTCTTGTGTATGAGAGGGCTTCTTTTTAGAAAAATGCCCTTTAGGTTGGCCCTATTACGCCTGTAGAGGCCTGAAGTGCTGACTTAGTGTAGGTCACTCTTTACCATGAGTCTAGTAGGTAAAACTATTTGCAACAAAAAAATTTTGAAGCATTTCCTCCTGACAATCTGCCAGGTTGTAAGACGCAATAACTCTGTCAACTTCCACGTGCCTTCAATGACACACTGGTATGCTGGAGACTATAGGGTTTCGCTTTCAAAAATTATGCAAATGAGCAGTCATTATAAGAGTTCGATCAGGAATCCTCTCCATTTGTAGAGACTAACAAAAATAATATAAGTTCCCGTGATCACGGGAAACTTCACTGCACATTATTTATTCTTCTTGTGCTAGAGCTAACTGTAGAATTTGATAGTTTTCAGGGTAGAAAATTGCGTGTGCTTCTGTCTCTAATTCGCTCATTTTTTGTTCAAGCTCTTCAATTAACGCCGTATGATCCTGATAATACATGGGTGCATTGCATACAGGGCATTTAAAGCCTGTATCGCTTGCTACTTCGAATAAGTAGCTACCGCAGTTGTTCTCACACGTGTAATAGACGTTATTTTGCTCTTCAACAAGCCGAATTTGAAGTTTGTCGATGAGCTTTTTGGCATCAATTGCTAAACGATGCTGAATGTCTCGCAAATTTACGTGCCATCGGTAAATTATCCATCCTGTAGTCTTATCACGATTCTCTGTATAGTAGGCGAGACGTTGATCGTTTAACGTAGACAACGTCCGTCTTACCGTATTCAAATCAGAATCAGTTTCCGTAGCGATTTCTTGATCAGTCAATTCATCGGTGGAAAGGCGCTCGATCATTTGAAGCCCGTGCTCCCCGACGAGGTTTGTTAGGTAGGCTTCTATAGCCTTGTTTTTTATCACTATATATATATACGTCGCCTGAGAGCTTATAGTTATTGCTGTCATAAAACGAGTGATTTTGGCTTAAATTTTGATTTTAAGGCTATATATTATTTTTACTTATCGAATAAAAGCTAAATCTCTTACCCGATTTTTTTTAATCATCAAAAAAATTATTTAACTATTT
>CAZKZX010000269.1:0-2619 GCA_964557335.1 uncultured Methanomicrobia archaeon
GGATGGTTAGGGAAATCTTATCTAAAGATGGTTCGTTAAAAAAACAACTGCTGTGATTGAAATAGAAGTAAAGAGGGAAGAATAATTAATGCCGAAGAGTGGGGAGATATTCAGAGAATTAGCTGAGCTGTTACCCCTATCCGTTATTGAGCTTGATGAAAAAGGCGATATTATGTTCGCCAATAGTGATGCCTTCAACTCCTTTGGGTACACCCAAGAAGATTTGCATAGTGGATTGAGCATTTTCCAAATGGTGGCTCCTGAAGACCGAGAAAAGGTCAAAGAAAATGTACAGAGGATTTTGAGTGGAAAAGAGACGAATGGAAACGAATACACAGCACAGAGAAAAGATGGGAGCACATTTCCAATCATCATACTTGCTAGCCCTATTGTTTCTGAAAGTAGTCTTAGAGGTGTAAGGGGCATTGTGATAAACATCACTGAGCGCAAGCGTGCGGAAGAGACTCTGAAATGGATGGTATCTCAGATTGAGCAGCAAGCAAGGGCGCTAGACGAAATACTCTCGGCATCTCCTGATCATATCTACATGTTTGATAAGTCAGGGAAAATTACCTATGCGAGTAGAGCGGCAGCACGGGCGCTGAGCCTTAAGCAAGTTGACATGGTTGGCAAAACATGGCAAGAGCTGGGGTTCCCACCTGATACTAAAGAGAAATTTGAGGCCCAGTTGAAAGAGGTGTTTATCACTGGACAACCTGTTGTAGATGAAACGAGATTCCCTGTATTTGACGGGGTCAGGTACTACGAATACATCTTGACTCCGATACGTGGAGCAGACTTTGACATTGAGGCAGTAGTATCCACCTCCCGAGATATCACCAAGCGTAAGCACATGGAGGACGCCCTACGCAAAGCTCAAGATGAGTTGGAGTGGCGGGTCGACGAACGGACTGCAGAGCTAAAAAATGCAAATGAGGCATTGCAGATTGAGATCATCGAGCGTAAAAAAGCTGAGGTAGCATTGCGAAGACACACAGAAATGGTTGATCTCGCCAATGATACCATCATGATCCGCGACCTTAGCGATGCAATAACCTATTGGAATCACGGCGCTGAGCAGCTTTACGGATGGACTAAAGAAGAGGTACAAGGACAATACGCCAATGAGGTTTTACAAACGGTATATCCAAACCCCATTGAAGAAATTAAAGGCACGTTATTGCGTGAGGGGTATTGGGCAGGCGAGCTCTCTCACGTAAAACGTGACGGCACAAGAATCACGGTTGCAAGTCGTTGGACGTTGCAGAGAGATGAAGTGGGAACTCCTGCAGCGATTCTTGAGATCAACAATGATATCACTGAACGCAAGCGTGCAGAGACAAAGATTGCCCGTCTTAATCGACTTTACACCGTGTTGAGTGAGATCAATGAGGCTATCTGGCACATACGCGAACCAAAGAAACTGTATGAAGAGACGTGTCGCGTCCTTGTCGAGGATGGGCTGTTTCGGATGGCGTGGATTGGTAAGACAGATCTTGAAACCCATTTTGTAAAGCCCATTGCTTACTGGGGATTTGAAGACGGGTACTTGGATTCCATTACCATTTCCGTCAAAGACGTTCCAGAAGGTCACGGTCCGACAGGAACAGCAATTCGTGAGGGACGATACGTCGTTTGCAACGATTTTGAGCACGATTCACGAATGCAACTCTGGCGCGCCGAAGCTTTAAAACGTGGCTACCATTCCAATGCTGCGTTCCCGTTGAAAATAGGGACGCGCATTATAGGAGTCCTAACTCTCTACGCCAATGAGCAACATTTCTTCGATGATGAGGAAATACAGTTGATAAAACAGCTAGCAGAAGATATCGCCTTTGCGATAGAATTTATGGAGCGCGAGAAGCAGCGTAAAAGAGCAGAAAATAATCTGCGAAAGAGCGAACAACGGTTCCGATCAATTTTCAATAATGTGGCCATACCTGTAGCCCTTTTTGATTTAGATGGTTGTATCCTAATGGCGAATGACGCCATTTGCCGTTTCCTCGGGTACCCCCTCACAGAACTGGTGGGGGTCCATTTTTCGAAGTTAACGCACCTTGAAGATCTAGATCTTGATATGAATTTATATAAAGACCTGATGAAAGGTGAGAAAGACAGTTATTTGGGAGACAACTATCAAATAGATAAGAGGTATGTGCGAAAAGACGGAAAAATCGTTTGGGGGCGCCAGAGTATAACATTAATAAGGGACAATCGCGGCAACCCTCAATACACGGTCATTGTTTGTGAAGACATAACTAAGACGAAGCGTGCAGAAGAAACCAAGAGAATCCATCAAAAAGTTCGGGCGCATTAACACAATTATTAATAGAATTAATGCAAATTTATCCCCTCGCATAGGGACAGTATAAGGAGAAAGCGTTACAGTAAAATAGAACGGACTGGCACCTATTAGCTCGACCTTACGACAGAAGGTCAATTGTGGCCAAAATTAGTTTCACGTAGCTGCTTATTACAAATGTCTGCATTTCTCTATTAATTTGTAATGGATCATTAACATTAGAGCGCTCATCTATGTTTGTGGTATCACTGGTAAACAGCCGTGATATAAATGGAAAGGAGATTTATCGTAGCACTAACAGCAGTCTTTTTGGTCGT
>CAZKZX010000270.1:0-1957 GCA_964557335.1 uncultured Methanomicrobia archaeon
TTTTGGAGACCAATACCCCGCCCAAGTAACAAATCAACCGGTATCAGTTCGATGTTCGCACGCGTTTTTGTTGCTTAACCCGGAGATCCAGGCCCTTCTATATAGAGATTTGTGGGCGTCATAACCATCCACGCACACTTCCCATATCTGCACATAGGGCTCAATCTAACCACAATAAGTGCAAGATTCGAACAGCTTATGGAACAGCGGGGGGAGATATAGCGTTGCCCGTTCAGGTTTATTCGCAATTCCGCTGACGATTTAAGGAATATGTGATTACTCTTTTTTTGCACTCTTCAGTGAATCTTTTTGACAAAACAGCAACGATAAATCAGGGGATAAACATACTACGTTGCTAGTCGACGCCACCTTTCATAGCTTCGATGTGGTGTGTTCGACATCTTTGTTTTCCATGCGAAAAAATAGGAACCGCATAAGCTAGGGTAGTTTTATTATACATTACTTCTCCATGCACTGGTAACTGTTTAAAAAATGATACTTAATAGGGTGCGGTCCAACTCGAAAGGCGCATCATCAATAGGAAAGTGAGTCCTTATGAAACTACGAGTACTTTCACTGGTGTTGATACTCCTCGTTATTTCATCACTGTGTGGGGTTGTCAACGTTGCTGGCGCCGCTTCGCAAGCGCCGGCGCGGCCGAATGAGATGATTACCAGTAGCGCGGCAAAAACGGGATCAATCCCGACCAAAATAGTAATGGTATCACCTGGGACAAACATGACAGCGCACATCGGTGACCGAATGACGATGGACGTAAAACTAATCCGGTCAGATACTGGAGAAGGAATCCCTGATGCAGTGCTCGGTGTTAGTGCGGGTGTCAGTGGCAAGTGGTATTCTATCGGAGGAGTGTTGGTAACAGGCAATAACGGTGAAATTGGTCCGGTAACGGTCATCACACCTGATCCGCGCCCAATCGTGAAAGAAATACTCCCCTCAATAATCCCTGTTGTTGGTAATACTATTGCTGATGCTGTTCTTGGGTTTATTAAATTGCCAATGACTGCGTATGTCAAACTCACCTTTGCCGGCGATAGCACGTACGCAGGGAGCGAAACCATCATAGCGGCAACACTCGCAGAGTGACGGTGTACCACCGTCCATGCTAGCATCAAATCTACCACAGTCGCTCATCGACTATATTCAATGCTTCAACGTACACGCGCATTACAGATCGTCTTATCACAAATTATTAAATTTTGGTTAATTCTCGGATTGTAGCCTTTTATGATGTCTTATAGCTGTAAAGAGAAGTGATAATGTGATGCATTTTGACCCGGCAACAACGGCCCGCGGCGCGTCCCTCAAGTAGTTTAGGGGTGTCACACGTCGTCCTCGCCATGCCATAAACCCGTCATAAGAAGTTTCACAAGCTAATAATGCACTAAACTCTAGTAGATTAGCATAGAAACGTGTGATTAAAATATCACAGCGGAGAGAATTGTACCAAGATAAGAGCATGCTTTATACCCCACCACTTCCCTTTCGTTTACAGGCAAGCGCTTAAAGCCGCGCAATTTGTCGTGAGAGATAGCGATCGTTACTCTCGAGAAGTTGCAAATATTGATTTTGGCTTCGAAATACTTTAATATAATAATACATGTGCAACGTTATGCGTATCAAAAAAGAGAGTTAATGCGACCACAGCGTGCTATAAGGTGATGTAGACGGTGAAGACAACATCGGCTGTAAATGCCCTGATTTTGATAACCCTCACATTATTGGCTCTCAGTGAAATTGCTGGAGTCATACCTGCTTATCTCCCCTATCAAATACCATTTGCCAGACAATTTGGATATATCCTCGTCCTTTTTGTAGTATTTCACGCATTCAAAAATTTGAAGTTCAGGGCGCTCATTTTTCTTGGGATCGCATTGGCTGCCGGTGCTCTTTCAGAACTACTTGGCACCACATATGGGTGGATATACGGTCAGCG
>CAZKZX010000270.1:1967-2600 GCA_964557335.1 uncultured Methanomicrobia archaeon
AATATATTCCTTACTATTCATCGCTATATCGTATATTATACCGCTTCTGACAAAGTGTTTGGACTGGTCCCGTTTTCCGTTTTGATTACATGGGTGGCGGTAATTTATCTCGCTTACAGCATATCAAACATCATAGACCCAGCAAAGAACCCTGTGACGTTAAAAAAAGCAGCCCATATTGGCTCTTTTATGTACATACTTCTTCTATCAACGCTTGACGGCTTTTTGGCCATGAACCTCGATATGATACTCGACCCGGTATATGTGAGGTCCGGAGGATGGGTTTGGCAAGATGGTGGCGCATATTTTGGGATACCTATATCCAATTTTATCGGTTGGTTTATTGTGGCATTTGCTTCAACGCTCATTTTTAGAACCTATTCTCTTCGCAAACCATTTGATAAGGCTCAAAAGATAGACTTCATTTTCTTCACTCCGGTGATAGCGTACGTAATATTTGGAGTCGTCAAATACGGAATTCTGTCCTACGTGATGGGGCACGTCGAGTGGGCACTAATCGGAGTCTCCGTCATGTTCCCCTTTGTCGCTATTGCCACACTTTCATATCGATTAAAGAGATCTACCGTAGGGTCTGCAAAAATTAGTGTTGATATGACAGCAAGCAATCAACCG
>CAZKZX010000271.1:0-2590 GCA_964557335.1 uncultured Methanomicrobia archaeon
TTTTCGGTTGAGAATGTCAATAACCATAAACCACTATTCCATAACCCATACACATACACCACAAACTCATAACTGATTACTTAACTAAATTAGGATTTCCCTAACAAGCAGGTTGAGCTATCCTGTCACATATTCGTTTAACAATTAACCTCAAAGTATTCTTTTATTAACACTTTCCCTTTTAAATATATTTGTGTGATACTGCATTCCACACCCTGCCAATCGCATAGCCAATCCCGTCCCTCAACAGGGACACAAATCCTTAAATACTTTAAATACTTCTTTTGCGCGGGTACGCGCAAAAGCTTATTGATTCTTTGCGGCTCCGCCGCCCTGTTTCGCTCCGCTCAGGATGCTCAGGTCAGGGGCGGAATGCTGTTGTGAGTTTTTTTAAGTCTTAAAAATATTGCTTTATAAATATACCGACGCTGTAATGTATATATTGCATCACCTAAATGCTTATAAAGTAATTTCTTGGTAGGATTATTCTTGGTAGGATTGATACTACAAGCAATAATATATATATCGCATTATAGTATATTGGAATATATATATTGCAGGACACATATGTTTATAAAGAAAATAATGAGTTCCACTGGAAATGTAGGTTAATTAGGCACTACAAGAGTAAAAGGCATATTTCTTAAGATTTCCCTCATAAATTCTTTAGTAAAGGGCAAGTTCCATTGGAAATCTACCCACTACACCTTCATTTCCAGTGGAAAGGATACTCCCGCCGCCAGAATGCAAACCCAAGCATTATACAGGCTTTCTATATTCTATTGCCTTATTACAGAGTGCGAGCGTAGCGAGCATATAGGGCCTACGGGCCTCAAGGCTGAATGATTGGAAGTGTCCGATAGTTGAGTGCTTACATATAATTTTTGGGCTATCCCAGCAGACAAACTTTTTAAAAAATATTATAAATCCCCTTTCCTTGAATCTTCCGTGAAAAAGAAAAAAGAATCTGAATCTGCAGAACCTGAAAAGCCAAGACAGCAAATAATTCTCGATAGCTGGCAGGAGGAAGTGTTAAATCACAACGGAAATATTCTACTCTGCACAGGGCGTCAGGTCGGAAAGACTTTCATAATGAGCAGAAAAGCCGCAGAATACATAATCAAAAATCCAAATTCTAAAATTATCGTTTGCTCTTTAACCGAAGACCAGGCGCAGCTGATGATTGTCATGACTCTCGATTATTTGGAAAGAAATTATAAAATTTATTTAAAAAAACCTTATTCAAAAAATATAACAAAAAATAAAATTCAATTAACAAACGGCTCTTCAATTCTTGCGCGTCCTGTTGGAAATACAGGAGACGCAGTGCGTGGATTCACAGGAGATGTTTTAATTCTCGACGAGGCAAGCAGATTTAATGAATTTATCTTTACAGCTTCAAAGCCTACATTATTAACAACAGGCGGACAAATCTGGATGTGCTCAACTCCATTCGGAAAACAGGGATATTTTTACGAATGCTATCTTAATAAAAATAATAGATTTAAAGTAATAGAGACAAACAGCTGGGATGTTGTGAATACAAGGCAAATCAGCGAAGTCTGGACAGAAAGCAAGCGTGCAGAAGCAATAAGATTTCTTAATGATGAAAAAGCCGATATGTCAGAATTGCAGTTTGCTCAGGAATATCTTGGAAAGTTTATAGATGAGCTCAGGCAATTCTTTAGCGATGAATTAATTAAAAAGTGCTGTATTTTAAAGCGGATTCCAAAAATTATAAATAGAAATTATTTTCTCGGCTGCGATATTGCGCGTATGGGTGAAGATGCCACAACTTTCGAAGTTCTTTGCAAAATAAATAATGAAATAATTGAGCAGGTAGAAAATATCGTTACTCGCAAGAGACTAACAAATGAGACTTTTGACAATATTCTCCTCTTGAATAAACAATGGGATTTTAAGCAAATTGGAATTGATGCGGGTTCTGGCTCTCTTGGAGTTGGTATTTTGGATTTCCTTCTGCGTGAACCTTTATTAAAAAAGAAAGTAATTGCCCTTAATAATCGCTCCCGTGATTTAGACAGAGATGGAGATAAAAAAAGCTCTCTGCTGAAAGAAGACATGTATCAGATAATGCATATAATGCTTGAAAGAGGAATTTTAAAATTATTAGATGATGAAGATTTGCAACTGAGTTTAAAATCTGTTCAGTATGAATATCTTACAACAAATAATAAGAAAGCAACTGTCAGAATCTTCGGCAGGGACACGCATATAGCTGAAGGATTAATCCGTGCTGCATATCTTGCAAATCAGAAAAGTTTAAATCTTCGCATATTGTCAGTATAGCATGGCAGACCCAGTATTTATAACAACAGCAAAAGTTCAGGACTTCGTTCCTGCTTGGGCGAATGCAACTTACAACGTGGAAGCTAAAATTTTAATTTATGCTCTTTATTGGGAAACTTATCTCTGCGAACTGACAGGCTACGACCTAATTACAAATTACGCCACTCTTAATTCAGTTCTTAAAGAAATTCTTGGAATTTATGTCGGATTAAGAACAGCAATAAACATCTGCGACAAAGATACAAGTGGAACAGACATAAGAACTGCAGAATTTTTTTAT
>CAZKZX010000272.1:0-2582 GCA_964557335.1 uncultured Methanomicrobia archaeon
AGCTTCCCGTTTCAGTTTGCCACCACGTGTCAATTACAGGACAACGCCCACCTCCGATATTTTTGTGATACCACAGCCACGCCTCAGGGTTAATCGGTTCTCCAACCGTTCCTAGGATTTTTAACGTGCTTAAATCACAATTATTTGGCCACGTATCTCCAAATCTCATGAGATGTCGAATTGCAGTTGGCGCTGTGTAAAATTTCGTCACTCGATATTTTTCTACAACGCGCCACATTGCATCAGGATTGGGATAATCTGGCGCCCCCTCATAAACAAGAGTCGTCGTTCCAAGGAGTAATGGTCCGTAGACAACGGCGCTATGGCCCGTCACCCACCCAATATCTGCAGTACACCACCAAATGTCATTGTCATGAATGTCAAACACATTTTCTAACGTCGTTGCTGTCCCTACCATGTAGCCACCAACAGTATGTACAACACCCTTCGGCTTGCCAGTGCTTCCCGAAGTATACAGAATGTAGAGTATATCTTCAGCGTCCATTACCTCAGGCGCACATTCTGCAGGCTGTCCTCCCACTAAGGTATCATACAATACTTCATTATCTTCCTGCTCCACCTCCTTTACGAGATTCCCGCCACGCGTGACAACCACTGTAGTCTCGATACTTGGACATTGTGGGACAGCTTCACGGAAGACGCGCTTTAAATCGGTTGTTTGCCCTCGTCTGAATGTTGAATCAGCAGCTATTAACACTTTAGCTTCTGCCTCAGTAACCCGATCCTTCAGTGCACTCACGCTGAAGCCAGCAAACACTGCACTGTGCACAGCCCCAATCCTTGCGCACGCGAGCATTGAAATAATCGATTCCACACACGAAGGGAGGTACAACGCCACCCTGTCCCCCTTGCGGATGCCAAGTTGCTTCAGCGCATTTGCCATCTTATTGACTTCTCGCAACAACTCCACGTAGGTTACTTTCTTTTCGTCTCCTCGCTCATTAACGTAGAGAAGGGCAACTTTATTTCTCCTATGAGTGTTGACGTGCCTATCTAATGCATTGTAGGTGATATTGGTTTTCCCATCAACAAACCACTTATAAAATGGCTTATCACTGTCATCGAGTGTTTTTGTCCACTTACTAAACCACTCAAACTGTTCACCTTTATCACTCCAGTACTTTTCGAGGTTGTCGCCGGCTTTTAATTCAGCATCCCAATCTTTTATAAGCGCGGACGTTCTTACCGCTTCGCTGGGATAAAAAATCCGCTCTTCTTCCATCAACACTGAAGTAACGTCCTCTTCTTTTTGGCTCATAAGTAATCACCTTGCAGTTACCCTTCTCTATATCGATAGTGCTTTGCATGATTATGAATTTTTGGAGGTTAATACTTGATAATGGAACAACTTCTTCCCAAAGAAGCGATGTCAACAATTATAATGGGCATTAACTCTGTAGTGACGCGTCGAGATCATTACACGCTACAAATGAATAATTTGAGGGTGTTTAGACTACATGATGATGTAAATTTCTATTGCTTAAGACTATAATCAATTAACTCTCGCTAGAAATATACGCCAATGTACGTAACAAGATAAAATGGTTGACATTCTCTTTACGGTCCAACTAGCCGAATTTCTCCTTATACAACGCCAACGCGCGGAGGACAGACTCTTTTGCGCTTTGTGATCCTTCCCATCCGAGAACTTCTGTCTTTTTGCCCTCAAGCTGTTTGTATACCTCAAAAAAATGAGAGATTTCCTTTAGCATATGTGCGGGTAGGTCAGTAATGTCTTTCACATCTTTATAGATGGGGTCTTTATCAGGGACAGAAATGATCTTATCGTCTCGATCACCGCTGTCAATCATGTTCATCAGCCCTATCGGCCGAACGGCAATGAGACATCCGGGAAACGTCGGCTCATCCATGATCACCATTACATCAAAGGGATCACCATCCTCATAGTACGACTGTGGAATGAGTCCATAGTCAGTAGGGTAATGAACAGGTGAGTACAGTACCCGATCAACTGCAAAGATACCCAATTCCTTGTCATATTCATACTTATTGTGACTCCCCTTTGGTACCTCAACTAAAGCATATACCACATCCGGTGGTTTTGGACCAGCGGGGAGTGATTTCCATAAATTTACCACTTGAGACACCTCCTGGTCTAACTTCTCTTTTTATAATATACTTAAGTGTTGTCGCGTGAAGCGATAGAACTTATTAATTTTTAGCCCGTTATAATCTCTTTAACTTAAACGTGCCAAAACAAGATATTCAAACGCGTATGTTGAATACAGAAAGTATCACTACAGCATATCTTGTTATCTTGAAAAAACTTAAATAGCACGGCTATGTTCTTAAACGCAAGATGGATGCCGTACAAGTTGTACAGTCATTTATGCTCGGGATGATACAAGGCACCACTGAGTGGCTTCCAATCAGCAGTAAAGCCATGGTGTCTCTCGCGATGATCAAGTTCTTTGGCTCTAACGTCGAACTGTCCGAAGCAGTATATTATGCAATATGGCTGCACATTGGAACCCTTTTCGCCGCAGCACTTTTCTACAAAAACGACCTCACTGCTCTTATTAAAAACCTGCCGTACTATC
>CAZKZX010000273.1:0-2558 GCA_964557335.1 uncultured Methanomicrobia archaeon
CTTACGACCTTGGGAGAAGGACGATGATTCATCCTGATAAGGATGTGGCGAATGCGTGCATTGCTCGACGGCATGCCGCGACAGACGCAGATGTCGCAAAGGGTGGATATCGCTTCCACACATTCGAAGGGTCGCATCCCTTTATCAAGCAACAGTGGCCGCCTAAGAGAGAAAACGCCGCTTCTCCGGCGCGCGAACTTCCGGGATACTATTTCGTCACCGCAGCGCACGAGTTACAGGTTGCCCTTGAGGAACTGGCACCATATCCCGTCATTGGAATTGCTATCGAGACTACAGGTTCCGACCCTCTTACTGACCGGATACGGACGATACAGCTCGCAGTCTGTGACCAACCCGTCGTGCTTATAGGGTGCGATCACCTCTCACGTGATGCGGTAGTACCGTTGTGCGACTTTTTCCGTACCTCTGCCCCTAAAGTAGTTCATAACGAGAAGATCATTCTAAAGTTCTTACGACAGGTCGGCGTCGACCTCAGCTCGCCCTGTTTTGACACCATGCTCGCATCTCATCTACTCAAAGGGGGGCTAGAAGCGACTCATGATTTCAGAAGCGTAGCCAAAATGTACCTCAACGAGGATGTGCCAAACATGCATGGCAGTTTCAGCACCGTCACCTTCACCGAAGGGCAGCTGCAGTATGCGGCGCGCGTTGCGAGCATCACGTTGGCCCTATATGAGACGTTGATGACACAGTTAGAGGAGGCGGGCCTCGTCGACAGCATGCAGTTAGAGTGCGCGTGCCTTCCTGCTGTTGTGGACATGGAGCTAAACGGGATGCTCATTGACATGGCGCGGTGGCGGGAGCTCCAGGACTACTATACCCAGCTCGAGGAGAAGACTGCGTTTGAAGTATGCAGCCAGCTTATGAAATCGGGTCAGCGCACTCTCTCTGAGGTTATGGCCATTAACCTCGATAGCCCGGAACAGGTAAAGACAGCTCTGAAGGGCATAGGAGTCCCCGCGCGCAACGTGCGGGAGGAGGAGCTCCTGAAGTATGAACATCTCCATCCTGCAGTAGCCAGTT
The DNA here is from genome assembly GCA_964557335.1 of uncultured Methanomicrobia archaeon. Taxonomy (GTDB): domain Archaea; phylum Halobacteriota; class Bog-38; order Methanoflorentales; family Methanoflorentaceae; genus DASPRZ01. Next base: position 1,045 of record CAZKZX010000273.1, read on the forward strand.
ACTTGCGATACAAGCGTATCACCAAGCTCAAAAACACCTTTCTTGACGCGCTTCCCACTCATGTACACCCCAAGACGGGAAGGATCCACCCCGACTTCAAGCAGATCGGTACGGTGAATGGGCGTTTTTCGTGTCGGAATCCCAATCTTCAGCAGATCCCACGTGACAGGCAGGTGCGGAGGTGCTTTGTCGCTGGACCCGGCAACGCACTCATCATTGCCGACTACGCACAGTTTGAATTGCGCGTGGTCGCCGATATCAGTGGGGACACGGCAATGATGAGTGCGTTTCGGCAGGGCGAGGACCTCCACAGGTTCACGGCATCCCTCATCCTCGACATCCCAGTAGACCGCGTAACGAAAGAGGAACGCATGATTGCGAAGGTGTTAAACATTGGACTTATATACGGCATGGGGGCCCGCAGCCTGCGGCGCTATGCGAATCACATCTACGGGGTGCAGTTTACGCTAGAGGAGGCCGTGGAGTTTAGACAGCGCTTCTTCGCTGCGTATTCCGGCTTGCGGGCGTTTCATCGGAGGATGAGCGCATCACCGGTGGCGTCGGTGCGGACGCTGAGTGGAAGGATACGATTGTGGCCTGAAGGGCGAGAGCCAAAGCTCACAGAGCTGCTGAATACGCGCGTGCAGGGGACGGCAGCGGACATCATGAAGCACGCGCTGACCCTGCTCCACGCGGCGTTGGCGGGCACTGATGCGAAACTCCTCTGTTGCGTACATGACGAACTGCTGGTAGAGGCGCCGCGGGCGCAGGCAGAGGAGGTGGCGGAGATCGTTGAGGCCACTATGAAAGAGGCGGGAAGCCGGTTTTTATGGCACGTCCCTCTTGACGTGGAGGTAATCCTCGCTCAAAATTGGGCGGGAAAGAATTAACGCTGTCGTACGATTTTTGCGCTTGCACGTGGTAATACATTAAGGGGTCACTTTAGCGTTAAATAAGTCTACCGTGAAAGCATCGTAAAATATAATATACCCTTCTGACGCTGCATGAATATTGTATTCATTACTCTGGAGTTCTGTTATGAAAGAATCGGGAATTCAGATCGAGCGAACAATAGAACGAGAGTTAAAAGAAAAGAGGCACCTCGAACGGCTGGCTAAGAAGATCCCAGTGTGTAAAGGATGCCCTGCTAACGGGAAGATTACGGCTTTAGAGATAGACTATAAATGGAAAGACCCGGATGGCGTGGACACGTACCCGCCACCGATATATGCATTTCCGTGCATGGACGATGAAATGTGGGAAAAGCTTGATCTGACTCGATATAATGACGTATGCAGAAAGGAATTAAGCTATATCTTGGAATGGGCTGTAAAGCCTTTAAAAAAGTAAGGCTAAACAATCAGGCGCATAAATAATATCATACATGTAAAAGGGCGAGCATCATACTAATTATAAGAAATAGCACTTGGAAATGCTTTGTTGTGAGAACTATTGTGTGCCAAGCGGTATACCGCATTTACAAATCAACGGACAATAAGCTTAATCGTTGTTCA
>CAZKZX010000274.1:0-2543 GCA_964557335.1 uncultured Methanomicrobia archaeon
GACAACGCGTTTTTGACAGCATCTTTCCAGTGACAAAGGGCGGAACTGCCATGATTCCCGGAGGATTTGGCACGGGAAAAACGGTCGCAGAACAAACGCTCGCAAAGTGGGCAGATGCGCAAATTGTTGTGTACATTGGATGCGGTGAACGAGGCAACGAGATGACTGACGTTCTTACAGAATTCCCAGCGTTAGTTGACCCTCGTACCAAGCTGCCCTTGATCGAGAGAACGATTTTGATAGCAAACACCTCAAACATGCCGGTGGCGGCGAGGGAAGCTTCAATTTACACTGGAATCACCATGGCAGAATATTATAGAGACATGGGATACGATGTTGCGTTGATGGCTGATTCAACTTCAAGATGGGGCGAGGCTCTACGAGAGGTCTCGGGAAGGCTCGAGGAAATGCCTGGAGAGGAGGGGTATCCCGCTTATCTCGCTACAAGATTGGCGGCCTTTTACGAGCGCGCAGGGAGAGTTGTCTGTTTAGGCTCCGATGAAAGAGTTGGATCCATCACAGTAGTAGGTGCTGTGTCACCTCCAGGAGGGGATTTCTCTGAGCCGATAACTCAAAACACATTGCGAATAGCTGGGACATTCTGGGCACTAGATACGAGCTTAGCATACAGAAGGCATTTTCCGGCGATAAACTGGATAAAAAGTTACTCGCTCTATTTGGATAGCATCAAAGATTGGTTTATTGACAACGTCTCGGACGATTGGAGAGAGCTACGAGATAAAACGATGTTTCTCTTGCAAAAGGAAGTTGAATTGCAAGAGATTGTTCAACTAGTGGGTCCTGATGCCCTGCCAGAGGGTGAGAAGGCAATTCTGGAAGTGACGAGAATGATAAGAGAGGACTTCTTGCAACAAAGTGCATTTGACGAAAGTGACTCCTTCTGTCCCCTTAAAAAGCAGTATTGGATGTTAAAAGTAATCTTCACTTTCCACGATGCGATAGCCGAGGCTTTGGGAAAAGGGGTCTCTCTAAAACAAATACTGGGCTTGCCAGTAAAAACGGAAATTGCTCGAATGAAGGAACAAGAAGATGTGGAAACAATTAAAAGCCTCATCGACGAAATCGACCGGAGCGTTGGATTGTTGGAGGTAGCACGATGACGTCCCACAGTTTGCTCACTAAAGAGTATAAGACGATCAACTATGTTTCTGGACCTTTGATATTCGCCGAAAACGTAAAGGGAGTGTCATTTGGAGAAACTGCCAAAATAACCCTCCCCAACGGTGAAGAGCGGACTGGCCAAGTGTTAGATATCTCTCAAGAGCTTGCGGTCATTCAAGTTTTTGAGGGCACCAGCGGGATAGACGACCTCGATACGCGGGTCAGATTTACCGGGGAGCCCCCAAAAGTAAATGTCTCGTTTGACATGCTCGGGCGGGTGTTCGATGGTGTTGGCAATCCGAGAGATGGTGGCCCGAATATAATTTCAGAAGAAAGCGTGGATATAACAGGGACACCGATAAACCCGTACGCCCGAGACAAGCCGACCGACTTTATTCAAACTGGCATGTCAGCAATAGATGGATTAAACACCCTAGTTCGGGGACAAAAGCTGCCAATATTTTCAGGCTCTGGCTTGCCGGCAAACAGGCTTGCCGCCCAAATAGCACGGCAGGCGAAAGTATTAGGCGAAGGAGAGAACTTTGCCGTCGTTTTTGCAGCGATGGGCATTACCTTCAAGGACGCATCGTACTTTATGAAGGATTTTGAACGAACGGCTGCCCTGGAGCGGGTGGTATTTTTCATGAATTTGGCAGACGATCCCACCATAGAGCGGGTTGCAACCCCGAGGTGTGCGTTATCTGTTGCAGAGTACCTCGCCTATACCCACAACTTACACGTTTTAGTTATCCTCACCGACATGACAAATTATTGCGAGGCTTTAAGAGAGATCTCCACCGCGCGGGAGGAGGTGCCTGGACGGCGTGGCTATCCAGGGTATATGTATACCGATCTCGCATCGATCTATGAACGGGCGGGCAGAATTAAAGGAAAAAGAGGGTCCATAACTCAAATTCCGATATTAACGATGCCCGACGATGATATTACGCATCCCGTACCAGATTTGACTGGTTACATTACTGAGGGGCAGATCGTGTTAAGCAGGGATCTATACAGAAGAGGAGTAGATCCCCCCATCGACGCACTTCCTTGTTTATCTCGACTGATGAATTTGGGGATAGGACCAGAAAAAACAAGAGAAGATCATAGAAATGTGGCAGATCAGCTCTACGCATCGTACGCGTACGGTAGGGATTTAAGAAGGTTAGTAGCCATCGTTGGTGAAGAGGCTTTAACTGAATTAGATAAGAAATATTTGGAGTTTGCAGACGAATTCGAGCGGCAATTTATCTCGCAAGGGGATGAAGACAGAAGCATTGAAACAACCTTGGGTATAGGCTGGGATCTTTTCTCCATGCTTCCCGAGGAGGAGTTAAAGAGGATAAAGTTGGACTACATTCAAAAGTATCATCCGGTTCACAAGGAGTGATGAGGCACGGAACAAGTCAATCCGACACGAA
>CAZKZX010000275.1:0-2513 GCA_964557335.1 uncultured Methanomicrobia archaeon
AGATGAAAAAAATAAAAAGATTATTCTGGCTTATCAAAGCAAAATTGTTGTTAATGCGTCCAATGCCAAAACCTTCAAAAAAATTAATTAGGTCATTAAAGAATAAGCTAAAAGAAATTCATAAGTTACTTTTAGATAGTCGCATTCCCTGTATTACAGTGAATAGGATATACAATGTTTATTTATCAATAAATGATTTATTAAAGTTTTATAATCAATAAAATGAAAGACAATGAAAATATTTGGAATTGGACTTATAATTATTAGTTTAATGGTATGGTTATTTATCATGCTATTTGATATATTAAAAACTTTAAAAGAAATTCAGAATCAAATTAATAAAATGCTTAATAAATAAAATGAAAGCAAATGAAATAAAGAAACGAAAAGAAGAGCTATTTAAGATAATAGCTGATGCCAATTTTGAACTTGAATAATTAAGAAAAATTTGTGAGCATGGAACATTAAGAGAAGGAATTTGGTCATGGGCACCGGGACATAATTTTAATGCTTTAATTTGTGATATATGTGGTGAATGTGTAAAGAATTTGGATATTCCAGAAACATGGAAAGAAACTACATCCGGAAATTTCATAACAACAGGTGATCTCAAAGAGATTGACAAAGCAGACGAAGATAAATTAGATCAAGAAGGTTATTCATTTGAAAAAGGAGTATAATTATGAAACTATTCTCTATTTTGGTTGTAATTCTGACAATTTCAGGATTCCTTTGGTTCATCTTCAATGATTTATTCTACAAGTACCCGATAGTCCGGAAGATAATATTCTGGTACTTTGCGATTGTCTTTGTACTCATTATAATTTCAGTTATATTTAAGTTATAAATAATTATTAATATTAAAATCACTATGGAAAGCGAAAAAAGTATTGTTAAATCATCGGAGGTTAAACTTCCGGCATTTGTTGAACAAGCGTATGAGAGCATTGAAGGCATGAAATTATTTGCCAATATGCTTTTGGAAAGCAAGTTAGTGCCTGACCATTTTTTTGAAAAAGGACCAGATAATAAACCTGACTATACTAAAGGGAAAACTTCGGCAGTGGTAGTAGTATTGCTTCAAGCACAACAACTTGAAATATCTCCATTAACTGCATTACAGGATATTGTTCCGGTAAATGGACTACTTTCAATAAAAGGGGATCTTGCCAAGACCATGATATTTGCTTCAGGGAAACTTAAAAAGGATTCATGGAAGGAAGTGGTGGAGGGTACTATTGAGAATGAAAATATGAAAATCTCTATTACTGCTACAAGGGCAGATAATGGGATTACACTGACTCGTAGTTTCTCTGTGGATGATGCAAAAAGGGCTGGACTGTGGCCTGATAAAAGTAAATTAAGTGGACCGGAAGGCTGGAAATTGAAATTGTCTTCTTGGTATAAATATCCTTCTAGGATGATTGCCTATAGAGCACTTGGATTCCTTGCTCGTGATAACTTTTCCGATGTGTTAAAAAATATGTATATCACTGAGGAGGCCGTTGATATGCCAAAAGACCAAACTCAAATTATTAATACTCCTGAGGGGAATCAAATAACTATACCAGATCAGAATTTCTCACAGGAGAGGAGTGGAACCCTGACAGAAAAGGCAAATAAGAAAATTAAAGGTCAGAAGTTTGACCCTGTAAAAGATGAAAAATCCAATATTCAGGATGCAGAAGTAATCCCTGATGAGAAGAAAGAACTGGCGGAAACAGATCAACCTCCTCAAAAAGGCTCAGTAGAATCATTTCAAGGAGATATGAGAACGGTTGATGTTCCGGGCACTCAGGAACAGGAAAAAGAAAATGAACCTGAACTTCAGCAAGGTCAGTTTACCTTGAAGGAAATGGAAGAAATGGACACTAAGGTATTGTTAGAAATAATTAACAAGGATTCTGACATGATTGAGGCTATGGAGACAATACCCGGTAAGAACACAAATAAGAAGCTCAGGGCTATTATCTATGCTTATCAAATAGGGAAGCTTGAAGAACACGTTGCGCCTCACAGAACACAGGAAAACGAGCAAGGCAAGGAAGATTTGGAGAGGGAGTTAGCTGGGGCAGACCAAGCACAGGGAGGAGAACAACAACAAGGTAATAAATATGGGTTAGAAATACCCGAATTTGATAAGAATCAACAACGGGAGTTCGGAACAACTAAAAATTTATTCAATGCTCTTGCAGGGATTGGTATTGATAATAATAGATGGATTGAAGTAGCAAGCAAGCAGGGAATATATCCTAATAAATTTCCCAGCAAAGAAGAATTTTGCAAATATGCCTCCCCAGATGAAATTAATTTGTTTTTAAATAGTAATTGACCTATCTTTGCTATGCTAACATTCAATTAAGATGCAGAATCTCTTAAAAAATTGACGCTAGTAAGCCCGATGCCCCGCATCTGGGGGTTAGTCATTGGGCTGAACGGGTCTTCTTTATGGAGGTTATTATGAAAGCTAATGATTATATTCATGGGCAACTATTCGGGCCTCAAAAACTCAT